>JBFYYH010000178.1:0-4919 GCA_041310125.1 Syntrophaceae bacterium
TAGAATTCGTAGATGGGCATGGCTTCTTTCCCTTCTCCTGTTCCGGAAGCGGGAGATTGGGGGACAGATTTCAAATCTGTCCCCTTTCCCTGTCCCCGCAGTGTAGCGCCCGCAAAGACGATTGTTTGAGCGCGAAGCGCGAGTTTCGTCTTTGCAGCGAAGCGAGGAGGCGCAGGGTCGAAAAAGGTCCAGCGCGCGGAGGGATCGCGATTTTCAAAGCGATCAGAATTGAACAAGGGAAAGGGAACGCAAGAACGATGAACCCGGAACAGACCTCCCTGCGTGGGATGGTGTACGCCTCCCTCTTCGGAGCGCTGACCGCCCTGGGGGCCTACATCCTCATCCCGCTGCCGCCGGTGCCGATCACCCTGCAGACCCTCTTCCTCGGCCTGGCGGCGACGCTCCTGGGGGGGCGGCTGGGCGCCATGAGCCAGGGGGTCTACCTGCTGCTCGGGATCATCGGCCTTCCCGTCTTTGCCGGCGGCAAGGCGGGGCTCGGGGTCCTCTTCGGGCCGACGGGCGGCTACCTCTTCGGCTTTGTCGCCGCCGCCTATCTGATCGGGAAGCTGGTCCGTTTGAGGCAACGTCCGGGATTCGTCTGGCTCTGCCTCTCGCTGGCAGCAGGGACGGCGGTGATCTACGCCCTGGGCGTCCTTCAGCTTTCCCTCGTGGCCCGGCTTTCGCCCGCCCAGGCGCTGGCCATCGGCGTCCTCCCCTTCCTGATCGGCGACATCGTCAAGATCGTCCTGACTGCGCTCATCGCGCTGAAGGTCCGGGAGCGGATCGGGGGGAATTTTTCATGATCCTCCTCGAAAACCTGCACTATCGGTACGAATTGGACACGCCCGACGTCCTGCAGGGAATCGACCTCTCGATCGGGGACGGAACCCATACGGCACTGATCGGCCCGAACGGCTGCGGGAAGACGACGCTCATCAAGCAGATGAACGCCCTCCTCTTCCCGACGGCGGGTTCGGTTTTCGTCGACGGGATGTCCACCGCCGACCCTGCCGGCCTCCGGGAGATTCGGCGGCGCGTGGGGATGGTTTTTCAGAATCCGGACAGCCAGATCATCGGGATGACGGTGGAGGAGGACGTCGCCTTCGGCCCGGGAAACCTCGGCCTCCCCTCCGCGGAGATTCGCCGCCGCGTCGGCGACTGCCTGGAGAGGGTGGGCATGGCGGGGTTCGAAGCACGCGCGCCCCACACCCTCTCCGGGGGGGAAAAACGCCTCCTCTCCCTGGCCGGCGTGCTCGCGATGGATCCCCGCTACATCGCCTTCGACGAACCGACGGCCTACCTCGACCCGGCGGCCAAGCAGCGGGTCCTCGAACTCATCCGGGAACTGCACCGGGGCGGGATGGGGATCATCCACATCGCCCACGACATGAGGGATGTGTCCGGGGCGGACCGGGTCGTCGTGATGGATCAGGGAAAGATCCTCCTTGCGGGAACGCCGTCGGAGGTCTTCGTCCGGGCCGGGCTCCTCGCATCCATCGGTCTCGACGTTCCGCCGGGGGTCGGCTGACGATGCTGAAACTGGGCCAGTACCTGCCGGGCGACACGATCGTCCACCGCCTCGATCCGCGGATCAAGATCCTCTCCGTCGTCGCGCTGAGCCCCCTGATCTTCGCGGCGACACTGCCCGGGATCGTCCTGATCAGCCTCTTTCTCGCAGCAGCGGCCGGCGGCGCCCGGATCGGCCCGTCCCGGCTGGCCTCCGCCCTGAGGCCGGTCGCTCCCTTCATGGCACTGATCTTTCTCGTGCATCTGCTCTTCGACAGCGGGGGGAACCCCCTGCTCCCGCTCGAGCCCCTTCCGCTCCGGATCACCGACGAGGGGCTCTCCCGGGGACTCTACGTCACCTGGCAGTTTGCGGGACTCGTGATCTCGGCCGCCATCCTGACCATGACGACGCTCCCCTCCGATCTTGTCGCGGGGATCGAACGGCTGCTCCGCCCCCTCTCACGGGTGGGCGTCCCCTCGCAGGAAATCGCCGTAATGATCTCGATGGCGCTGCGATTCATGCCGATGATGCTGGAAGAGTATGAACGGATCCGGATGGCGCAGACGGCGCGGGGCGCCGATTTCACCACGGGCAGCCTCATGCTCCGGGCGCGCGCCGTCGCGGCGCTCGCCGTCCCCCTGATCCTCTCCTCCTTCCGCCGCGCCGACGAGCTGGCGATGGCGATGGAGGCGCGGGGTTACCGCCGGGGGCCGAGGACGACGCTCCGCGAACTGAAGCTCACTGCGGCGGATCTCACCGCGGCGGCCGCCATGGCCGCCTTTGCGCTTCTGGTTCTCGGCGCGGGGAGGCTCCCATGAGGCGGACCTGGAGTCTCGTCGAAAATTCGGGCCAACTGGCGAAGGCGAAGAAGGAAATCGGCGCCGCCCGGATCATCGCCCTCGACACGGAGTACGACTCCTTCCGCTACTTCCGCGACAAGCTCTGCCTCCTCCAGATTCAGACCGGCGCAAAGACCTGGTTGATCGACCCGCTGGCCGGCCTCGACCTCTCCTTCCTGGGCGGGGTCCTGATCGACCCGGACGTCCTGAAAATCTTCCACGCGGGCGACAACGACATCCGCATTCTGAAGCGGGACTACGCCTTCGCCTTCCGGAACCTCTTCGACACCCACCGGGCCGCCCAGCTCCTCGGTTTCCGCCAGCTGTCGCTCTCGACGCTGGTGGAAACCCTCCTGGGAATCGCGCTGGAGAAGAAGATGCAGCGCTCCCGCTGGGATCTGCGCCCCCTCTCGGAGGAGCAGCTGGACTACGCCGCCCGCGACACCGCCCACCTGACCGATCTCTATTTGAAACTGGACGGAGAACTGCGGGAACGGGGGCTCGAAAGGGAGGCGGGGCGCATCTTCTCCGAGATGGGCGAGGTCATCTGGCAGCCCCGGACGCTCGACGGCCTCAGCCACAGGAAGATCCGCGGATATTCGACGCTGAACCCCGCGCAGAAGGAGAGGCTCCAAAGGCTCTTCCGCTGGCGCTTCGAGAAGGCGCAGGAGACCAACCGGGCTTCCTTCATGCTGGTTTCCGATCAGCAGCTCTTCGACCTCTCCCGGATCGAGGACGCCTCCCCCGACGCCCTGGCCTCTTCCGGCATCCTCTCCTCCGAGAAGCTGGGCCGCCACGGCGCCGAGCTCCTCCGCATCCTCCGAATCGCCTGAAAGATCTCGGAACGACCGTTTCCAAGGCAGGATTATTCCTTGTCAGGGATTATTCCTTTGACACCCGGAACGGTTCCCGTTACACTAAAATCGAGACCTTTGAAAATCAGGATGACTTGATGAAAGGAGAACAGACCATGATCAAGACCATTGTTTCCGTTCTGTTGATTGCGGGACTTGCCGCCCCGGCGCTTGCCCAGGAGCTCACGTGGCGTGCGGATATCGCGCCGATCGTCGCCCAGAAATGCGTGATGTGCCACGGGCCAAACGCGCCCGAGTACAGCGACTGGATGCTCCTCGGCGATGAAAAGCGCGCAACGGTCCCGTCCCGCATGGACACCTATCCGCATTTCATGAGCTACGTCGTCTGGCCGGCGACGGGCGCGATGATGCGGCGTCTGGATGACGGCAAGGCGGCCGGCGGCAAACCGGGCAACATGAACAAGTTCCTTGGCGCCACCGACGAGGAACGGGCGAAGAATCTCAAGACAATCCAGGACTGGCTCGGCGACGGCGCCTGGAACCTCAACCGCTGGAAGGCGCGCGGCGACGTTCCCGGGATCAACAAGGAGCAGTTGGAGAAGATCAAGGCCAAGTACTGACAGCCTGTCTCCTGTAGAAACGGGGCCGGAATCATCCTCTTGCGCGGACAAGCGGAGGGCGAATCCGGCTCTTTTGTTTTCTCCCACTGCTTTCCCGATCCGCGACCCTAGACTTCCCCGACAATTTGCTCAACGCACCCGTCGGGGACGGGGGGTTCGAATCAAAGGTAGCTGTGGAGGCTGTCCAGGTAGTTCACCCCGAGGTAGGTGAAGAGAACCGAGGCGAAGCCGACCAGCGCCAGCCAGGCCATCCGCCGGCCGCGCCAGCCCCGGACGGAGCGGGCGTGGAGCATGACCGCGTAGATGATCCAGGTGATCAGCGACCAGGTTTCCTTCGGGTCCCAGCTCCAGTAGGAGCCCCAGGCGTAGTGTGCCCAGACCGAACCGGTCATGATCCCGAGCGTCAGCAGAACGAATCCCAGGACGACGCTCTGCTGGAGGAGCTCCTCGATCGTCTCGCCAGACGGGATCAGGCGGAGAAACCCCACCTCCGCCTTGCGGCTGTTGCTCGCTTTCCCCCAGAGCAGGTGCATGATCCCCAGGGCGAAGGCCACCGTGAAGGCGGCATACCCCAGGAAACAGGTCAACACATGGACGGTAAGCCAGTTGCTCTGCAGCGCCGGGATGAGCGGCTGGATCCGGTCGCTGACGCCGGGGGAGATCGAGGCGAAGGCAAGCAGGAGAAAGGCGACGGGGATCACAAAGGCGCCGAGGCTGTGGCTGCGCGTTTTCCACTCGATGATGAGGTAGAGCAGCAGGACCGCCCAGGCGAAGAAGATGAGCGACTCGTAAAAGTTCGCGAGCGGCGCATGGCCGATCCCAAGGTCGTAGGAGGTCTTCCAGCGAAGAAGGAGGGCGGACGTATGCAGAAGGAATCCGATCCGGGCGACCCAGGAGGCCGCGCTACCCCAGAATCCCCGCCCCCGGACCATCCGAACCAGGAACAACAGAAACGAGAGCAGGTAGACAAAGGTCACCCCGCTGAGGATCTGCGTATCGCTCATGACCGCCCCTCCGCCCTTCCGATTTCCGCCAGCAATTGGTTCATCTCCTTCTCGAAACCCACCGGGTCCCGGTTGCTCGAACCGGCGAGGCCGATCCGGCTTTTTCCGTTCTCCTCCTCCAGGATGATCCGGAA
>JBFYYH010000179.1:0-3169 GCA_041310125.1 Syntrophaceae bacterium
CGATCCGGGCCGCCGCCGACCGGACCCCGTCGGCGAGGAGATCCCCCAATCCCGGCCTGCGGAATGCGATCCATTCGATGCCCTTCAGCATCGCCTCGGGATTCCCGAAGGTGAACGCGACCCCCTCCGTATCGGACCGGGTCAGGAGGCCCTTCTCGTAGCACTCCATGGCGAAGCCGATCGCCACGCCGGTGGAGATGGTGTCCAGCGTATACCGGTTGCACAGCTCATTCCCCTTGGAAATGGCCGCCAGATCGTCGATGCCGAGGAGAGACCCCAGGGATGCCAGGGTTTCGTATTCCGGTCCGCCGTAGAGGCTGGAGGTCTGATAGGGACCGGAAGCAACGGCCACCGCCCGCTTGCAGCGCACCGCACAGGCGAAGCACCCTCCCTCTCCCTGGAGGATCGTCTCGGCCATCCGCTCACCGCTGATCCGCTCCGCCCCCTCGAAGGAACCGTTCCGGAAATTCCGGGACGGCAGGATGCCCTGCGCGTTCAAGATCCGGATGAGGTTGGATGTTCCCAGTTTGCGCAGCACCTGGTTCGGTCCGTGACTCTCGATCGATCCCGCCAGTTCCTTTGCCAGGGTCCGGAATTTTTCCGGGTCATGAATCTCCATCTTTTTCGTTCCGCGGACCGCAACGGCCTTCAGGTTCTTCGACCCCATCACCGCGCCCATGCCGGTCCGGCCGTTGGCGTGCTTCAGCTCGTTGACCACGCATGCATAGGAGACCCGGTTTTCTCCGGCGGGCCCGATCAGGGCCACCCGGGCCCTTTTTTCCCCGACCTCCTCCCGGATCCGCTCCTGGGCCGGACCCGTCTCCAGCCCCCAGATCTTTTCGGCGGAGCGGATCTCGGCCTCTCCATCGTGGATCCAGAGGTAGGAGGGTCTTTCCGCCCTTCCGGTGACGATCACGGCGTCGAAACCGGCGAACTTCAATTCCGGCCCCCAGAAGCCGCCCGCCTCCGCCTCCCCGTACGCGCCGGTCAGGGGAGAGCGGGCCGCCATCGTATAGCGGACCATCCCCGCGATCGGCGCCCCGGAAATCACGGAGGAGGCAAAGACCAGGATGTTGTCTGGGGAGAGGGGGTCGGTTCCCGCTTTGAGTTCGCGAAGCAGGTAGTAGGATGCCAGGCCGCCGCCGCCCAGGTAGGTGCGGTAAACGATCTCCTCCGGCTCCTCCACCCCGATCCTCCCGGAGGTCAGGTCCACCCTCAGAATTTTCCCGTTATATCCGTACGGCATCTTCCATTTCCCCCTTTGTGCCACCTTTTTTTTCGCGCATCGCAGCGACGGCGAGCATCTCCCGGAGCGTCACCTCCGGATGCCGGTAGCGCTCGTATCCGGATGTTTTCCTGCCGTACTGGATCGCCTCGGCGGGGCACCACTGGATGCAGGCGAGACACTGTTCGCAGCGGTGGCGCCAGACGGGCCTTCCCTCCAGGAGATCGATGTTTCCGCAGGGACAGATCGTCCCGCAGATCCCGCAGGCGTTGCACTTTCCATCGACCCAGAACCCCTTGTCCAGCCCGGGAACGCGGGAGAAGGAGAGGCGATTGAGGCCCGTAAACAGAATGTTCTGCCAGAGGGGACCCTTTTCGACCGGCCCCTCCTCCCTGCGGGAAATCAGGCCGGCGATCCGCTCGATCTTCTTTCCGGCCTCCTCAAACCGCCGGGCCCTCTTCTCCTGCGGCCCGGGTCCGCCCCAGGGGATGTAGTTGCTGGGCATCGCGATCTCGAATCCGCAGGAGAGAAGCATCCCCCTGGCCTTCATCAGCCTCTTCAACTGGAGCAGTGTGGCGGCGACCTGGCCGGCATGGACGGCGACGGCAAAATAGTAGCAAAACGGGGCGTTCGCGAATGAATTCAAAAAGTCAATCACCCTTCCCGGCACGCCCCAGATGTGGACGGGGAAGACGAGGCCGATCGCCCCGGTCCGGCCTAGAACCGGATTGCCGAAGATCGCGGAGATCGGGTGAATTTCCGCATCGCCCAGCTTCGCGGCCAGGGTCCTGGCCGTCCAGAGCGAATTTCCCGTCCCTGTGTAAAAGAAGAGATCCGTTTTCATGCACCTCACCCGCAACCGGACAAACGTCCCAAGCAACTTTTTCCGACCTGCCTCCTCCACAACCACCACTCTATAGAGACCTTTGAAAATCGAGATCCCTCGGCGCGCTGGACATTTATCGCGCTTCCGGGATCCGATTTTCAAGTTGTGCAAAGGTCTCTATAGAGGTTTACCATATTTTCCTCCAGATTTCCGCCAGGAATCGAAAGCCTGAAAAAGGATCATTCCGGCGCTCCCAAAGCGCTTGACTTTCATTTCTGCCGATGATAGCAGTGCACCATCTGATATTTTATATTTCACATATCAGCGGGCTTGACTTTGGACGACCCATGGAAGAGAATCCTTCTCCACCCTTCCCCATCGATGTCACGAACCTCAGCGAAAAGGTGTATCGTTTCATCAAGCAGCGCATCCTCCAATCCGACTATCCCCCCGGATACAAACTGAACGTCCATCAGATCAGCCAGGCCCTGGGGGTCAGCCATACGCCGGTGAAGGATGCCCTTGCCCGCCTGGCCGGTGAAAACCTGGTGGAAATCTCATCACGGACCGGGACCTACGTCAAGAGCATCTCAGGAGAGGAGATCCACGAAATCATCCAGACGAGAATCATCCTGGAAACCGCAGTGATGGAAATGGTCGCGGAACGGATCACCGATGCGCAACTCGCGACGCTCGAAGAGATTTATCAGAAAAGTGAGGCCCTCGCCGTCCAGGCGAACGACCGGGAAGGCTACCGGGCCTTCATGGAGCACGACAGCCGGTTCCATCTCTTTTTCTTCCAGCTTGCGGGGAACAAACGGCTTCTGGATATCTACAGGAATCTGAATGCCCATATGCAGTTTGTCCGTTTCCGGCTCATGAACCACGCCGGCGGAAAACTGCCGACGACGGACAGGGAGCACGAAAAGATACTGGACGCGCTGCGTGAGCGGAATCCGGCGAAGGCGAATGAGGCGATCCGGAACCATCTTCTGAAAATCGACGCCACCTGCATCGCCGACCGGGAGAAATCAATTGGAGCGACGGAGGATGGAAAGGGATTGAGATGAGGCCTTATTTCGAAAAGATGGATTCGCTGGGGAAGCCGCTGCGGGCTG
>JBFYYH010000180.1:0-4510 GCA_041310125.1 Syntrophaceae bacterium
TTCGGATAGACCGGCAGGTAGATGATCCGCGCCTCGACCAGGTCGAGGAAGAAATGGGTCCCGTAGGAGACCTCCGGCACCTGCCCCGCCTCCTCCCGCGCCATCTCGACCAGGACGGTCGTGTTGTTGATGTCGGCGTAGCTCACGTTCACGCCGAGGTCGATGTTGCTGCTCCCCCACCGCCCCGGCCCCATCATCAGGATCCGCCCCTCGGCCACTGCCGGCAGTTCGTTGATCCGCCCGACGACCCGCCCGAGCGATTTCTTCGTCTCCGGAGAGTCGATACAGGCGTACCGCTCCGGATCGATGTAGAGGAGGTAGCGGATCGGCGCCGTGAGGCCGCCGCTGATCGTCCGGACCGACCGGAAGAGGACCCGCTCCGCCGGGATGTCCTCGGGGATCGTCACCGGCCCCGCGGTTCCGGGGAGGCGCATCGGGCGGCACTGGAGGAGGTTGATCCGGACCCCGCCTCCCTCGTCCACCGCGGCGGTGAACTCCGTGTCGAGCGGATGGCCGTAGGCCCTCTCCAGGCGGGCCAGCATCTCCCCGATCCGGCGGACAAAGGGCGTCCGGGCCAGAAGTTTGTTGAAGGTGAGGACCATCTCCTCCTTCGTGGCCTCCAGGCGGCTCGTCCACGGATCCGCCGGGTAGCCGTCCTTCATCAGGGAGACGAAGAGGTGGAGGTTCGGATAGTCCCGCCCCTCCAGGACCTCCGCGAGCGATCGGGTCGCCAGCTCGTTTTTTTCCAGGTCGATCAGGTCCGCCTCCCACTGCGAGTAGCGGGCGATCCGGGCGCCGGTTTCGGGGCGGAGCTGCGGGTGGCTGACGGCGATCATCCGGGGGTAGTCGTTCCCGACCCGGTTCACCGCCCGCGTCCCCAGGCCGAAGACGAGGCGGATCATCCCCTGCGTCGGGTCGATCCGGTCGGTCCAGGCGTAAAGGTTGCGGGAAAAGGCGACGCCCGCCAGGGCCGGGAAGAACCACTGACGGTAAGGCCTCCCGGAGACCCGCTGGACGAGGATCGCCATCTGCTCGTCGCTCTCGCCCAGGCCGCGGGCGCGGCGGTAGGTCATCGCGTCCGGGTTCAGGGCGCTGGCGTAGACGAGCTTCACGGCCCGCAGAAACGCCTCCAGCCGCTCCTCCGGCGTCCCCTGGTTCGCGCAGTACTCGCTGCGGTACTTCCCGGCGAAGGCGTTCCCGAAGCTGTCCTCCAGAAGGCTCGACGAGCGGGCGATGATCGGCGCCTGGCCGAAGTAGGCCAGCATGTCGCGGAACTGCTCCATGACCGTCGGCGAAAAACTCCCCGCGAGGAAGCGCTTCTCCACCTCCGCGAACTCCTCGTGCGAGATGCTGGTGGCGCGGGAGAGCTGGAGACGGAGGCGGAAGAGGTCGTTGTTCACCAGGAAGGTGAAGAAGACGTCCGAGCCGATGTAGAAGGAGTCGTGCGGTTCGAGGACCTCCGCAAAGTCGCTCTCCCCCTTTTCCGACACCAAAATGCGCCGGGCAATGAGCATCCCCGCCGCCTTGCCGCCGATCCGCCCGGAGCCGATCAGGCGGTCGCGGATCGCGAAGAGGTCATCGATCGTCACGTACCGGTCCACGAGGCGGTTGAACTCCGGATGGGTCCCGATCATCATCCGGGAGAGCTCCTGCTTGAGGGCGGCGATCTCCGGCGTCTTCTCGTCGAGCGGCCTTCCCGACTCCTGGTAGCGCATGAGACGGCGGTAGACGCTCTCCCAGGGCGCGAGCGATTTCGCCCTCCGCTGCAGAGGGTGCCGGCTCGCCGACGCCGAGACCGCGGCGGCATCCCCGCTCCCGAAGACCGGCAGCCATTCGCCGTCCGTCATCGCATGCGGAAGGAACATCTGCGGGGAGTAGCGGTCCCAGACCTTTAGCGGATGGAGATACATCGTCTCCTTGACCCGGTAGACATCCAGCAGAACCTGCGTGGTGTCCCGGATCCGGGCGACCGCGCCGTGGCTGTGCCGCCCGCGGGTCAGCGCAAAATAGGCGACCGTGTCGAGTTCGAACAGGAAGGGGCAGGTCACCTGGAAGAAATTCGCCAGGAGTTCGTCGGTGGCCCATTCGACGACGAGCGCCGAGAGGCTGTCGAAGATATAGAACACCTCGCGGCCTTCCGCTTCGATGATCTGGTGGAGCGTGGTGCTGAAGGAATCGAAACCGGCCTGGGCATTCAAGTGGATCGTCTCCAGCCCGTCGATCTCGGGCAGGATCGGCGGATGCGGGGCGAACCGGAAGTAGACGCAGCGCCGCCCGTCCCGGATCGCCCGCCGGGCGAAGGGTTCCGCGAAGTAGCGGTAATCGTCGAGCCCGTCCACCTGCCAGACGACGTTGTCGCCCAGGCGCAGCCCCTGAACCACCTGGTAGAGGGCGCGCAGACCGCTGGTCACACAGACTGAATGCATTCTCTCCCCCGTTTCGCCGGCCGGACGTGAATGGGAAGCCTCCCCGTTTCCGCCCCGCCCTTCCCACCCCGAAATCCTGTCTTCCGTTCCCGGATGAAATGCTGCCGCAGCAAACCTCGTCCGCTGGTCGGGACAATTCCTTCAACGACTTGAACCCGAATGCCTGCGGATTCTGCCACGAAGCGGCGGGGAAGATCAATCTTTTTTCAAACCGCGTCCGTCGCCGGGAGGCGCGAGCCGCCGGGGATGATTCCGGGGCCCTGAAGAGACCCCGGATGGACGGGCCGATCCACATTTGTTCCGTGCGGTCAAAGCCACGGTACAATTTTGTTCCGCCTCACGCCGCAGGCGCCGGGCGGTTCCCGATGAAAATTCATTCCTGTTTTGACGTCTTCGCAAAAAGCCACCAACCCGTCACTCCGGCGAAGGTCGAATTTCGGAATTACCTGAATTCACTGGATCCCCGCAAAAGCGGACATCTGTGGCGCCAGCGAAAGAACTATATTCCCGCTTCCGCAGGAATGACCCTTTGCCGAGTTTCAGGAGAAGTTCAAAACCCCCTGATCCGGTGGAGGTTCATCGCATGCCCCGCTTGGCACCCTCCTTGCTCTATCCTCCGCCGAACGGATCCGCTGCCGGACGGCGCCGTGGTCCCGGGGTGATCGAACAGGAGGACCGGCATTCGGCGGAGAGGGTCCCGGAAACTTTTTGCAGAGGAGGTATGCGACATCATGAACACAGGGGATACGGCATGGGTGATGACCTCGGCGGTCCTGGTCCTGGGCATGACGATTCCCGGCCTCGCCTTCTTCTACGGAGGGCTGGTCCGGAGGAAAAACGTCCTTTCCATTTTGATGCAGTGCTTCATCATCGTCTGCGTCATTTCGCTCCAGTGGGTCCTCTTCGGCTACTCCCTGGCCTTCGGGCCGGATGCCGGATGGGGGATCATCGGGAGCCTGAAATGGGCGGGCCTCAACTCCGTAGGCGGCCAGCCCAACGCCGACTACGCGGCGACGATCCCGCACCAGGTCTTCATGATCTTCCAGGCGATGTTCGCGATCATCACGCCGGCGCTGATCATCGGGGCCTTCGCGGAGCGGATGAAGTTCTCCGCCTTCCTCGTCTTCATCGTTCTCTGGGCGACTCTCGTCTACGACCCGCTGGCCCACTGGGTGTGGGGGACCGGCGGCTGGCTCCGGAATCTGGGCGCCCTTGATTTCGCGGGGGGGATCGTCGTCCACGTCAGCTCCGGGATCTCGGCCCTGACGCTGGCGATCCTCCTGGGGAAGCGGTGCGGCTACCAGCAGCAGCCCTTCCGGCCGCACAACCTGCCCTTCACGGTGCTCGGCGCGGCGCTGCTCTGGTTCGGCTGGTTCGGCTTCAACGCGGGAAGCGCCCTCGGCGCGAATGAACTGGCGGCCAACGCCTTCGTGACCACCCACGTCGCCACGGCGGCCGCGGGGCTGACCTGGGCGCTCATCGAATGGCGCCACCATGGGGCCCCGACGATCCTCGGGGCGGTAACGGGCGCGGTCGCCGGCCTCGTGGCCATCACCCCGGCCTGCGGCTTTGTGAATCCTATGAACGCGATCTTTATCGGCGTCTCGGTCTCCCTGCTGTGCTACCTGGCGGTGGTCTGGATCAAGGCGAAGATGGGCTACGACGATTCCCTCGACGCATTCGGCGTCCACGGGGTGGGGGGGATCTGGGGCACCCTCGCGACAGGTCTCTTCGCGGAGCAGGCGGTAAACGCCGCCGGGGCGAACGGCCTGCTGTTCGGAAATCCCAAACAGTTTTTCGTCCAGGTTCTGCTCGTCGTCATCGCGCCGCTCTTCGCCGCGGGGATGACCTGGATCCTCTTCAAGGCGGTGGACGCCCTGGTGGGGATGAGGGTGGACAAGAAAGACGAAATCGTCGGCCTCGACCTGACGCAGCAGAGCGAATCGGCCTACACGGTCATTGAATGACGACGCCCTCAAAATCCGGATTTTTTACAACCGGCTTAAAGGGTTTCATCGAACAGGAGTAGAATGCCATGAAATACATCGTCGCGATCATCCAGCCCCACCGGCTGGAGGAGGTCA
>JBFYYH010000181.1:0-3352 GCA_041310125.1 Syntrophaceae bacterium
GATCGTACTCTGCTACAAAATCAGATCGACCGCGCCTACTGACTTCAATAAAAAAGGTGGGTGCACGAGAGAGAAGTACGCAGCAAGCTCTTATCAGACGATTTTCAAAGGTTTCCGGATAGGGGGGCGCTCTCCCGGAGTGTCGCGACGGCGAAGGCCGCCGCGCCTTCGCCCGCGCCCACAAGTCCCATCCCCTCGTTCGTCTTCGCCTTCACGCCGACCCGCGCCGGGGGTATGCGGAGCGCACCAGCGATGTTTTCGGCCATGGCCTCCAGGTGGGGGGCCAGTTTCGGCCTCTCGAGAACGATCGTCGAATCCACGTTGAAGACTTCAAATCCCTTTCCGGCGGCCAGTTCCCTTACCCGTTCAAGCAAGGCAAGGCTGGAGATGCCGCGGTAGGCGGGATCCGAGTCCGGAAAGTGACGGCCTATGTCCCCTGCGGCCATAGCGCCGAGGATCGCATCGCAGACGGCGTGGACCAGCACGTCGGCGTCCGAATGACCGAGGAGCCCCCGGTCGTGGGGGACCGTCACCCCCCCGAGGACCAGTCTCCGCCCTGCGGCAAGACGGTGGCTGTCATATCCGAAGCCGATCCGCATCCATCCCCTCCTGCCCCCCTTGCCCGAAACGGAGGAGGATCATCTCCCCCAGCGCCAGGTCCTCGGGCGTCGTCACTTTGATGTTGTCGCGGTCGCCGGGGATCATCCGCACCGGAACCCCCATCCTCTCCACCAGCGAGGCGTCGTCCGTGCCCTGGAAACCGTCCACCAGCGCCCGCTCGTGCGCGGCGCAAAGAAGTTCAACGTGAAAGGCCTGCGGAGTCTGGATCAGCCACAAACCCTCCCGCGCAACCGATTTCACCACCCAGCCGGAAGGGTCCACCTCTTTCACGCTCTCCCGAACCGGAATGCCGACGCTGACGGCGCGGTCCGTCCCGGCCGCGGCGACCGTGCGGCGGATCAGGTCGCCGGTGACGAAAGGCCTCACCCCGTCATGGACGAGGACGATCCCCTCCTCCCCGCGCAAATGCGCCAGCGCGTTCCGGACCGAATCCTGTCTGCGAACGCCTCCGGCCACCACCCGGCTGACCTTGAAAAGGCGGTATCCTGCGACGAGGGTGTTTTGGACTTCGGGAATGTCCCCCTCCGGGACCGCGAGAAGGATCTCATCGATGAACGGAGAAACCTGAAAGGCCTGCAGGGTCCGGGCGAGAATCGGAACGCCCCCCAGCGGCAGGTACTGCTTGGGAGCCCCGCCCCCCATCCGCCGCCCCGATCCCCCGGTGGGGATGATCGCCACCGTCTTCATGAACCGCCCCGGAAAGAAAAAGACCCGGTTGCGGAAGCGCACCGGGTCGGGAAACCGCCACTATTTTGCGCTCATTCCGTTGGCCTTCCGGTCCGCCATGACCGACTTCAACTCCGAAAAGATCATCCTTCCGGCCGTGGTCTGCAGAACGCTCGTGACAAGGGCCTCCACGGTCATCCCCTGGTGCTTCTGGGCGTTGTCCACGATGATCATCGTCCCGTCGTCCAGATAGGCCACCCCCTGCCCCGGTTCCTTCCCCTCCTTGATGATCTTGACCGTCATCATCTCTCCGGGCAGGACCACCGGCTTCAGGGCGTTGGCCAGTTCGTTGACGTTGAGGATCTTGATCCCCTGGAGTTCGGCCACCTTGTTCAGGTTGAAATCGTTCGTGACGATCTTGCCGCCCGTCTTCTTGGCCAGGGCGACGAGCTTGGCGTCCACCCCCTTGATCTTCGGAAAATCGTGGTCCACCACGTCGATGGTGATGCCGCTGCTGCGCTGCATCCGGTTGAGGATTTCCAGCCCCCTCCGGCCGCGGGCCCGCTTCATGGAATCCGAAGAATCGGCAATATACTGCAATTCATCGAGAACGAACCGGGGCACCGTCAAATTGCCATCGAGAAACCCGGTATCGCAGATGTCCGCGATCCGGCCGTCGATGATGACGCTGGTGTCCAGGATGCGGTAATCCGCGATCTCCCTGGCCGGCCCCCACCCCTGGATGCTGAACTCCTCCACTTTCTTGGATCCGAGAACGAGTCCCAGATAACCCATGGTGCCGGTGAGCAGGGTGTAGATCCAGGGGACGACCTGCCGCTTTTCCATGATATTGCTGACGAAGCTCAAGCCATAGGCAAACAGGAAAGCGATCAGGAGTCCAACGATCATCCCGGACACGCCGCCCAGGATCACCCGCAGGGAAACCTTCCGGATGGCCCGCTCGATCTGGATGACGAATAGTGCGATCAACAAGCCGGCAATCAATCCCAGCAACCATTGCCACCAAAGGCCGAACATATGGTAGGCAATCGAAGTTCCGCTTACGGAACATGCCAGAATCAAAAGTGTCTTAACAATCAACCCCTCTCACCTCCTTTCCGCTCGCTGGATGAAATCCAACCCCGGATTTCCAGTCTTCTGTTCTGGAATGCGGAAGGGCTTCACTGCACGGTAAAGATCGTCTTCAGGTCCTCTTCGACTTCGGTTTCCTTCAGATTGCTCGCCACGGAGATCTCCTTGACGAGGAGGCTCTTCGCCGTATCCATCATCTTTCTCTCGCCGAAGGAGAGGTTCTTGTCGCTTTTCAGGATGAAGAGGTCCCGGAGGACCCCGGCGATTTCAAACACCGATCCCGTCTTGATCTTCTCCAGGTACTCCCGGTACCGCTTGTTCCAGGTCTGCTTGTCGATCGTGACGTCTTTCATCCGGAGAATCTCGTAGACTTTGGGAATCTCGGTCTCGGTGATCACCTCGCGCAGCCCGACCGATTTTGCGCTCGCCATGGGGATCATGATCTTCATGCCGTTGCCCATGATCTTCATGATGTAGAACAATTGCCTGTTCCCCCCCCCGACCTCCCGGTTTTCGATCGCCTCGATGACGCCGACGCCCTGGGCCGGATATACCGCCAGATCTCCTACCTTAAACATGGGTCCACCTAATCGATTTATTTTTGAATGTAGTAGGTTATCACAGATTTGCAGAACAGTCAACCCCATTCAGGTTTTTCATGAAATGTCCGGTCGTTGCTTTCGCTCCCCTCCCATTTCCCCTCAGAGATGACGGCTCCGGATCCGCGCGAGATCCTGTTCCAGTTCGAGCGGATCCTTGCGGCGGTACGCGTCCCAAATGTCCTGGAAACGGCTCCGCCGGACCGCGTCGGACAGATCGTCGAGCCGCCGGTATGCGCCCATCCGCCTTCCCAGACGGAAGATCGCCCGCTCCTCCGCCGGCAGCGCAAAAAAACGATCGATGACGCCGAGCAGCCTCTCCCGGTCCCCGGGAAGTTTCCCCTCCAGCTCCTCCAGCAGGTTCAGGAAGATCG
>JBFYYH010000182.1:0-3591 GCA_041310125.1 Syntrophaceae bacterium
GTGTCCTCCGGAGGGCCGGGCTCTCCGAGACCGCGAACGGGGGCCGACAGGGCCGACGATGTTGCCGGAGGTCTCCAGAGGGGCAGATCGTGCGGCCGGACCCGGAAATCCATGGCCCTGAAGCGGCTGTCTCGATGGGCCAGTGTTGTGATTTGCCGCGGGGACGTCGACGGGCGATGCCGATTTCAGACGACGATGTCCTGTTGCTCCGCGTAGGCGTGAATCATCCCCTCCCGGTTGAAGATCGTGGCGATGAGGGCGGCGCGGATCCACATGCCATTGCGCATCTGGCGCCAGTAGACGGCCCGTGGATCGTGGTCCACGTCCGTGGAGATCTCCCCCCGCCGGGGCAGGGGATGGAGGAGCACGGCGTCCTGTTTCAGGCGCTTCAGGTCCTGCCCGTCGAAGGAGTAGGCGCCGATTTCGCGCTTCTTCTTTACCCCGCCCTCTTCCTTGTCCCACTCGTCCTGGATCCGCGTCATGTAGATGGCGTCCGCCTCGGGAATGGTGCTTTTGAAGTCGTCGGTGACGGTGTAGCGAATCTTTTGCTTGTCCAGCATGGCGAGGATATCGTCGGAGATCTGCAGATCCTTCGGGGCGGCGAAGATCTGGCGCACGTCCTTATAGTTGGTCAGGAGCCAGGAGAGGGAGCGGACCGTCCGGCCGCGGAGCAGGTCGCCGGTGAAGACGATGGTTTTACCGTCGATCCCGCCGCGCTCTTCGAAGCTGCGGTGGAGGGTGTAGATGTCGAGAAGCGCCTGCGTCGGATGCTGGTCCTTGCCGGAGCCGGCGTTGATGACGGGCATGCGCCGTTCCGAATTGGACAGAACCCAGGCCGTCCGTTCGGCGAGGCCGCCCACTTCGCTGCGCATGATGATGATATCGAAATAGGAGCTGAAGGTCCGGACCGAATCATCCTTCGATTCTCCCTTGAATTCACTGGAGGTAGCCGTGTCGCGCACCTCGCCGATGGCGATGCCCAGAATCTGGCAGGCGGCGGTGAAGGAGAGGAAGGTGCGGCTGCTGGGCTGGGAGAAGTAGAGCATGGCCCGTTTGTGGGAGAGCTGGCTCTGCAGGAATTTCATCCCCTCCTCCGTTTTGGCGATGCGCCGGATCTTGGTGGCCAGGGTTCCCAGGGTGTCCAGCTGGGCCCGATCGAACTGCTGGGCGATCAGGCAGTGGTAGGGGCGACCGTTTTCCCTGAAATAGGGCGCCCTTTCCAAGAGGGGAAGGGCCTCGTACTGCTCCCACGTGAGTCCCGTCAACGTCGCTTTCGTTGCCATTGCGTTCTCCTTTAGGTGAGTGTGGCGACCATGACCGCCTTGATGGTATGCATGCGGTTTTCCGCCTGGTCGAAGACGCGGGAAAAGACGGATTCGAAAACCTCGTCCGTGACCTCCATCGCACCGATCTCGCGTGTGACCTCCGTCTGCTGGTCATGAAACGCGGGGAGACAGTGCAAGAAGATCAATTTTCCGCTCTCGACGTTGCCCGTTTTGCGCATCAGGTCCATGGTCACCTGATAAGGTCCCAGGAGCTTCCGCCGCTTTTCAAATTCCGCCTCTTCCCCCATGGAGACCCAGACGTCGGTATAGATCACATTGGCGCCGGCAACGGCCTCCTCGGGAACATGGACGATCCGCACCGATCCCCCGCTCCGGGCGGCAAACCCTTCCGCCTCGGCCAGCAGATTCCGGTCCGGATAAAGCTCGGGCGGAGTGCAGTTGACGAAGTGCATCCCCATCTGGACGCAGCCGATCATCAGCGAACTGGCCACGTTGTTGCGGCCGTCCCCGATATACACCACGGTCAGCCCCTTCAGACTGCCAAAATGCTCCTGGATCGTCAAGAGATCCGCGAGGATCTGCGTGGGGTGGGCGATGTCGGTCAGTCCGTTCCAGACGGGGACCCCGGAGTGGCGGGCCAGCGCTTCCACGGTCTCATGCCGGAATCCGCGGAAGGCAATGCCGTCGAACATGCGCCCCAGGACGCGCGCCGAGTCGGCAAGGGATTCCTTCTTGCCGAAATGGATATCGCTCGTGTTGAGATAATCCGGATGGGCCCCCTCGTCGGCGGCCGCGACGGTGAAGGCGCAGCGGGTCCGCGTGGAGGCTTTCTCGAAGATCAGGGCGATGTTTTTTCGCCTCAGCAGGTTGCCGTGCAGGCCGCGCTTCTTTTTCTTCTTCAATTGTTCGGCCAGATCGACCAGGTACTTGATTTCCTTCGGTGTCAATTGCTTGACCGTGAGGATGCTCTTGCCTTTCAGGGAGGTGTTTTTTTTCATAAGATGATCCTTTGTATTGATATGGGGTGGCTTTTCGTGGGTCAGTGATCCCCGTGGGAAGCGTTGCCCGCGCGGCCCTTTCTTCCGATGACCGCTGCGGGCGCCCCGGTCGGGAGAGCTCTCATAAGCCTGATCTCTCCAGGACGGCCGGGGATCGGTCCTACCATGCCGCAGCGGCCCTTGTCAATAACAAACCCTTGGCATCGACTCAGACAATCCAGGTTCCTGTTTTGCCGGCGAGCCCCTGCATCATCGTCTCCGGCAGGGTGATTATGGCCGGCTTGCCCGTGGCCGCCGTGAACTCGATGGCTGCCTCGATCTTGGGCATCATGCTCCCCGGTGCGAAATGGCCCTCCGCCAGGTATTGCCGGGCCTGGGCGACGGTGATCCGGTCCAGGGGCCGCTCGTCGGGTTTCTTGAAGTTCAGGGCCACCCGCTCGATGGAGGTGGTGATGATCAGCAGGTCCGCTTTCAGGTCCCGGGCGAGAAGGCTCGTGGCCAGATCCTTGTCGATCACCGCCTCGACTCCCTTCAGCTTCCCATCCTCCTCGATCACGGGAATGCCGCCGCCGCCGCAGCAGATCAGCGGAAATCCCAGATCGACCAGGGTCGCGATGATCGGCTCCTCCAAGATTTTGATGGGGCGCGGCGAGGGGACGACACGACGATAGCCTCGCCCGGCGTCCTCCCGGATAGTCCATTTGTCCTTTTCAACCTTCTCCCGGATTCTTTCCGCTGTAAAGAACTGGCCGATCGGTTTCGTCGGGTTCTGAAAGGCGGGGTCGTTCCTGTCGACGAGTGTCTGTGTGATGACCGTGGCCGGCGTCATCGCCATCCCGCGGCTCTTCAGGGCGTTGTGGAGAACCTGCTGGAGCACATAGCCCATGCCGCCTTCGGTATGGGCGCCGCAGATATCGAGGGGGAGCGGGTAGATGACCGAGATCGCCGCCTCCACCCGGCGAAGCACGTTGCCGACCTGGGGGCCGTTTCCGTGCGTGATGACCACGCGGTAACCCGCGTCGATCAGGTCGCAGATGTAGTGCATGCTTGTTTCGGAGTTTTCAAACTGCTCGGGAATGTTGCCTTCCTGCTTCTCCCGAGAGATGGCGTTGCCGCCGAGGGCGACGACCGCCAAAGGCAATTTCCCGGACGTCCGCGGATCCTTTTTCGTCTCTGTCGCCATGACCAACCCCCATTCCATGATGTCCCTGCTTCCGCCCGACTCCAACAAACCGGTAAAGCACGGGTGTGCTTTTTCGCGTGCTTCGACATCGATCGTGCGTCAGCAAAGGACTTAAAGAACAGTT
>JBFYYH010000183.1:0-5120 GCA_041310125.1 Syntrophaceae bacterium
TCCTCCAGGATGATCCGGAACCGGCGGTGGGAGAAGAAAAAGGTGATCATCAGACCGGCGACCAGAAGGACCGCGCCCCCGGCCACGAGCGGAACGCCCGGATCGCGGGCTGCCTGAAGGACCGTGTAGAACTTTTCCCCCTGCTTCTCCAGGGAGAAGAGCCAGGGGGCGAAAAGGCCTGGGTTCATCATCGGGACCTGGGCGAGCACACCGGGATTCGCCTCTTTGATCTGTTCGATGTGCTGAAAGACCCAGAACTGGACCTCTCCCCGGGGCGAGGTGACGGAGAGCTTCACCGCCGGCCCCATCCGCATGAGGTTGTCCTCGGCTCGGATCACCGCCACCTCCCCCTCCCCTCCGGGCAGGAGGAAGCGGTCGCCGACCGCCGTTTCCCGCGCTTCTGCCTTTCCATCTCCCCTGGTGTAGGAGAGCGCCAGACGGCCTCCGGGGAGGGTCCCGTAACTCGACTGGTAGAAGCGCAGACCGCCGAAGGTGATCGGGTGGTTGACGAGAAGCGCCCCCTGCCGGACGGCCTTCCCCTCCTGGAGGAAGGTCAGGTCGGAGCGGAATACCTTCGGTGCGCCGTCTTCATAGAACTCGACCGTAAAGCGGTCGCAGCGGATGGAAAAAGGAAGGGTCTCCGTTCCTTTTCCCCCGCGGAACTGCATCGTGCTTGTGGCTTCCCCTTCTGCGATCTGCACAACCCCCCGGACGCCGAAGATGGCGCCGGCCAGCCCCCCCGCGATCAGCAGCAGAATGCCAAGGTGGACAAGGTAGACCCCGAAGCGGGAAAAGGCCCCCTTGCCGCCGGCCAGGGTGAACCCCGCGGGCGTGTCCGTCCGTTGGATCCGGCGAAAGTGTTTCTTGAGGATCGCCTCCAGGCGGGTGGCCTCCTCAGCGGCCGGGAAGCCCGTCGGGACGACCTGTTCCGGCGGGAGATCCGCGATACGCTCCCCTCCATCCGGCGCGGCGCCGCCGCGGAACTGCCTCCAGGCGGACGGGAAACGGTCCAGCGAGCAGACGATCAGGTTCACGGCAAGCAGGAGAAGCAGCAGGATGAACCAGGCGGAATGGTAGACGTTGAAGAGCTGGAAGGCCTGGAACAGGGCGAGGAGCGCCGGATGCATCCGGACGGAGAGGGCCTCCGCCGCCTCCTGCTGGGGGATGAGCGTCCCCAGGAGCGCCCCGAGGGCGATCGCGCCCAGAAGGAAGATCGTCAGCCGCAGAGAGGTGAAGAAATCCCGAATGCCGACTGTTTTCTTTTCCATGGTTCCTTTCCTTTCAACCCGTACGCACTCCGTCCAGGACCGTGCCGACTTCTTAACACAGCTTCCCGAAGGGCTTCCATGATTATTTTCCCCCCTTCGCCGCGCTTTGCCCCCCTGTTTTTCATGCTTTCGGCCTTGACATATTATGGGCATATGCTTATAATCCTGACACGGGAGCGGAATCATGACGAGACCGAAGTGCTGCAGACAGATCGGCGTCATGCCGGGGAAAACCTCCTTCCAGCCGGAGGGCGAAATGAATACGCCGTTCGAAGAGGTTCTCCTGACCCTCGACGAGTATGAGGCGCTCCGCCTGGCCGACCTTGAAGGGCTGTACCAGGAGGAGGCGGCCTCCCGGATGAAGATCTCGCGGCAGACCTTCGGCAGGATCGTCGAGGCGGCGCGCCGCAAGGTCGCCGACGTCCTCGTCCACGGGAAGGCCCTCCGGATCGAGGGTGGTCCCGTATCTCTGAAACAGGGGGGAGTCGTCCGCTGCCCCCGCTGCCGTCGGGCATTGGGCCCGGGGTGTGAGAAGCACGAGGAAATGGGTTGTCCGCATTGCGGGAGCATGCGCAAAATCAAACCGTCTTGAAAGGGAGAAGATCATGAAAATCGCTTTGCCTTCACGTCAGAAGCAGGTGGATGAACACTTCGGCCATTGTGAGTACTTCACGGTATTCACCGTCAACGAGAAGCATGAAATCCTTGCGGAGGAAACGGTTTCCTCCCCGGCGAACTGCGGCTGCAAATCGGATATCGCCCAGACGCTTGCAGAGATGGGGGTGAAGATGATGCTGGCCGGGAACATGGGGCAGGGGGCGGTGAACGTCTTGAACCACTGCGGAATCGATGTGCTGCGGGGTTGTTCGGGCGACGTGAAAACGGTCGCCGAAGGCTGGCTTGCTGGAAAACTGAAGGATTCAGGCATCGCCTGCGACCTGCACGCGCACGGGTGTCATGAAGCCTGACGGACCCGTTCAGCCTTGGCAGGGAGTCCCGCCGACCGGCTCCGGATGGAGGGTGGCGCCGGTCGGCGGACAGCGAATGCCACGGATCACAGCCCCTTCTTCTCGAACCAGCGGAAAAGGCCGATAAAGGCCGCGACCAGAATGACGATGACGATCCAGTGGTTGATTCCCAAAGCAACGGGCAGGGTGATTTTCCCGAAGTCTCCCCAGGTCAGGACCGTCGTTTTCATCAACGGAAAAGCCTCGGCGTAGATTCCCGCGCCGAGCACCATCCCCAAGAGCGCAAAGACGCTGTCGTAACGACCCTCTCCCAGGGCTCCCATGGCCGTGGCGGGGCAGTATCCCACGATGCCCCATCCAATCCCGAAGATCAGGCCGCCGAGCACATTTCCCCCCAGGATCAGCGGCTTCACGGAAAGCTTGACCAGCCCCAGATCAAAAAGGAGATAGATGCCCACCATGGCCACCAGGATGGTCGTGAGCATGAATTTGACGATGGTCATATCCTGGAGGCGCAGGGCAGCCAGTTGCCGGTCGTAACGGATCACCTGGGCCTTCTGCATGAGAAATCCGAAGAGGATCCCCGTGATGGCTCCGGTCAGCAGTTCATTCATGGCCGTTCCCTCCTCCGTACAGGATCCTGGCCATGACGATGCCAGCCAGGAAGAAGCAGACCAAGGATACGTAACCGCTGACGGCTACCTGAGCAAGACCGCTCAGGCCATGTCCGCTCGGTCACCCATCGGCAAGACGCGCCCCGAACATGAGGACCGTCCCGCCCAGAAAGGCCGCGACCCAACGCCGGACTCGGGACGGCCCGAACCGGCCCTCCCACATCGGAGGAACGGGAACTGCACGCTTTTCCTTCGAAAGCCAGGCGGATGCCAGTGCACCGAAGAGCACCCCGACGACGAACAAGAACTGCCAGTCGACCTTCACCTTCTCCTTGAGAAAATACTCCATGCCGGCCACTTTTTCCGGTGCGACGGCCTGCTCGACGAAACCAGCAGCGCGGACAAAGGTGGTCGAGGCGCCGAAGTATTTGCCCGGGAGGAAGACGGAGAGGACCAGCAAGAGACCCGCTAAAGCGCCGGCGGTGTAAGGGGACCACATTTTTTCGCGAAAGACATTCATGGTTCTTCACCTCCTTGATGGATGACTTGAAAACGGACCAGCCGAAATCCAAAAATCATCCCGGCCGCCTAAACAAACCAACATGGGGCATCACGACAGATTGCAAAACATTGTAAGAAAAACGGATTTAGGTGTCAATGAAAAATTGGGGACGATGGGATTGGCGCCCGCGCAAAAAATCGCTTGACAAAGAGAAGCCGTGCGTTCAGTATACCCTAAGGGGGTATACATGGAGAACGAAAACCGGAAAAGGATCGTCAACCGCTTCTAACGGATTGAAGGCCAGATCCGCGGGTTGGAGAAGCTGGTGGAGAGTGAAGCCCCGTGCCTCGACATCCTGACCCAGGTCTCCGCGGTCACCGCGGCCGTCAAGAAGGCGGGTACGGAGGTCATCCGGATCTATCTCGACCAGTGTCTGGCGGAGGTCCCCGGGAAATCCGGAGCGAAGCGGGAAGGGAAAATAGAAGAATTTCAGAAAGCCCTTTCCCGGTATATCGACATGGCCTGATCGGAAAAAGGAGAGACGGGATGAAAGAAAGAATGAATCCGAACCGCCGCCGCTTCCTGAAGACAGCGACGGCGTCTGCGGTGATCGGAACGGCGGCATGGCTGAATGTTCCGCAAAAGGGATGGGCGGGAGAAGGGAAGCTCGCAACCCTGATCGACCTCACCCGGTGCGACGGATGCCGCGACCGGGAGATCCCCGCCTGCGTTTCTGCATGCAAGAAGCTGAAGACGGGGAGCATCCCGGAGCCGGCGGATCCGATCCCGATCCCTTTTCCCACCCGCAAGGTTGAGGACTGGTCGAAAAAGAAAGAGATTTTTGACCGGCTCACCCCCTACAACAGGATCTACGTTCAGAAGGCGGAGGCGGACGTCGGCGGACGGAAGCAGACCGTCTTCATCCCGAGAAGGTGCATGCACTGCGACAACCCGGCCTGCGCGACGCTCTGCCCTTTCGCTTCCAACCACAAGCATGCGAATGGGGCCGTCGTCATCGACCCGGATACCTGTTTCGGAGGCGCCAAGTGCAAGACGGTCTGTCCCTGGGAGATCCCCCAGCGCCAGTCGGGCATCGGAATCTATCTGAAGGTCCTGCCGACCCTCATGGGCAACGGCATTATGGTCAAGTGTGACCTCTGCAACGATCTGCTCAAGGAAGGGAAAAATCCGGTCTGCATCGAGGCCTGCCCGAGGCAGGCGATGTCCATCGGCCCCCGCAGGGAGATCTTCGCCAGGGCAGAGGAGCTGGCAAGAAAGATCGGAGGCCATCTCTACGGAAAAACTGAAAACGGCGGGACGAGTACGCTCTACGTTTCCCCCGTCGCTTTCGATCTCCTCGACGCCTCCCTCCAGAAGGACTCCGGGCGGCCGGGTCTTGGAGCTTTCAAGAGAAAAATGGAAAAGACGGATGGCCTCGGAAAGGCCGTGCTTGCCGCCCCGGCAATCGGGATCGCGGCCGGCGTTTTCGCGTTCATCTCCAAAAGAAAAACCGGATCGAAGAGGGAGGATTGAATCATGTCGGAAACCATCCTTGAAGGCAAAAACCGCGTGGTGCGGCACGGCGTTCTGGAGCTTGCGGAACATTGGGCGATTGCACTTTCGGGGCTGCTTCTCCTCCTCTCCGGCCTCTTCGAGCTCCCGATGGCCGCCCGCTACAAGATCAACGCCATTCCCGGATTTGCCTGGTCGGGCGACTTCATCACCTCCCTCTCGGTCCATTACGCGGCATCCGTGGTCTTTATCACCG
>JBFYYH010000184.1:0-3245 GCA_041310125.1 Syntrophaceae bacterium
TTTTCACGCGGGCTTTTGGAGGACCTCTGCCTGGAGGGCAATTCCGATGATTATCTCTTCGACAACCAGATGCTGGCCCAGATTCTCTGGAAGGGGCATACGATCGCCGAGGTGAGCTGTCCGACAAAATATTTTGCGGAGGCCTCTTCGATCAACCTGAGGCGCAGCATCCGCTACGGCCTCGGCTGCCTGGCGACGGCGCTGACCTTCCGGCTGGCGCGGATGGGGCTCGTCCGCACCCGCCTTTTTCCGGTGGACCCATGAATCCGGCAAGAAACAACCGGTTCGACGATTTTTTTGCGGAAGAAGCCTACGTCTCCCTGAAAAACCTGTTCTACAACTATCTCCTGAGAAGACGAGCCGTCGCAAGAAGCCTGAGGGATCATCCGGGGAAATGGATTCTGGATGTCGGGAGCGGGCTTTCTCCCATGGTGAGCGATTCCGTACGCGCCGATCGGGTCGTTCATTGCGAACTGTCCCTTGCGGCCCTCCGGCGCCTGAAACAGCAGAAGGGGAGGGGGTTCTTCGTCGCGGCCGATGCGGTCCGTCTTCCCTTTCGGAACGCCTCGTTCGCTCAGATCGTCTGCTCGGAGGTTCTGGAACATATTCCGGAGGATCGCCGGGCGATCCGGGAGATGGCCGTGGCGCTGGAGAGCGGCGGCAGCCTCATCCTGACGTTTCCCCATCGGCGGGCCTGGTATGGCCCGGATGACCGCTTCGTGGATCACCTCCGTCGTTACGATCTTGCCGATATGGTGGGACATCTGGAACACGAAGGTCTCGAACCCGTGGAGATCCGGAAGGTGCTGGGCCCACTGGAAAAAGGGACGATGGTGGCCGTGGTCTCGCTTCTGTTCCTCCTCCGGCGCGTCCGAGGGAAGAAGGAGCGCGGGGAGACTTGCATTCCGGGGAAAATCAACCGTTTTCTTTTCAAATGGTGCAACCGGCTTTATTGCCTGCCGGCGTGGATTGATGCTCGGATCTTCCCCCGTCGTCTGGCGGCGGTTCTCCTGATCCGAGCGGTGAAACCGTGTCATCAAATAGATATATCTGCTTGAAAACACAAAATATATTAGAGTCAGCCGAGGCAGAAAAATATTTTTTCCCCCGCGCCGAATTCCCCTTGACAGCCCATTCATAATGCGGTATGGGTGACTCGTGACCAGCGGTCATATACTGACCATGGTTCAGAAGATGATCGCGGGTCATTTTTTTCACCCATGACGAACCGCGGGGCCGATTCCCGATGGACCCTATGGGCGGTTCGTCTCCTACCTCACGATCCTTGCGGATATGTTGCGGCAGGTTGTGGCCATACTGGTTTTTGGATCACCTCCTCTGTGATGGAACGTAAGACGATTCAGTTGCTTTGAAGGATTCGGGATCTTGGGACTCGAAGAAAGACGGAAACGGGAACGGGAAAACAGGAAGAACGCCATCCTCAAGGCGGCGCGAAAACTGTTTTTCGAGAAGGGCTTCCGGCCGGTGACCGTCGAGAGCATTGCCCGGAAGGCCGAATTGAGCAAGGGGTCGATCTACCTCTATTACAACAGCAAGGAGGAGATCTACAGCCAGATCCTGCTGAGTGACATCGACAAGTTTCACGAGCATATCGCGGATATCCTCCAAACTCCGACCAGTGCGGCGGAAGCCCTCATCCGGCTTGCGGAAATCTACGTCGCTTTCTTTCTGACCGACCGCGAGCTGTTCAGGATCCTGATGAATTTTATGCTTCACAACAACGACATGAATCTGCCGGAAGACCTCAACCATCACATCATCAAAACCACCAATCGGACCATCGGCATCGTCGAACAGGTGTTCCGCCACGGAATCGACCGGGGGGAGTTCCCCCCGGACATCAATCTCCGTCTGAATCGGAACGCCATCTGGGGACTGCTCAACGGGATTATCTCGCTGCATCTGTTTACCGGAACGGAGGCCAGACGGGCGGAGGTGATCCACAGCACGATCAAGTCCGCCCTGGGGATCTACATCCAGGGTCTGGAGAGCGCCAACCGGTCACGATAAGCACCGCCGGATCGTTCATTCTCAGAGGGTTCCCGTAAAAGAAAAAATGGCGGGTCTATCCCGAAATCGGACGAGACGCGATGGCCGGCAGGTTGACCTTGAGGCAGGGGCGTTGCGGATCATCCTCCAGGAAATGGCCCGGCGTACGTTCCATTCATGTCGCTTTGGCGAAAAAAAGGAAAGGGGGTTTAGGGTATGAGCAATTTGCTGGTGAATGCGAGAGATCAGGAATTTCTTCTTTTTGAACAACTGGGGATCGAAAAGTTGTTCCAGACGGAAACGTTCAAGGACTTCTCCAAAGACGATGCCTTGATGATGCTGAGCGAGGCGGAGAAGATGGCCCTCAACGAGATTCTCCCGACCTATACCGTGGGGGACAAGGAGGGATGCACCTTCAAGGACGGAAAGGTCAGCGTGCCCAAGTGCTATCGCGAACCCTTCAAGAAATACGTCGAGGCGGGATGGCTCTGCCCGACGCAGCCGCCCGATGTCGGAGGGCAGGGGATGCCGGTCCTTCTGGCGACCGCCACTCTGGAGCAGTGCTACGCCGCCAATTTCGCCTTCCTGATGTACCCCGGACTGACGCACGGCGCCGCCGGTCTGATCCAGCATTACGGCACGGAGGAACTGAAAAACAAGTACATGTACAAGATGTACGCCGGCCAGTGGACGGGGACGATGTGCCTGACCGAGGCCGGCGCGGGCACCGATGTCGGGGCGCTCAAGGCGACCGCCAAGCGCCTCCCCGACGGAACCTTCAGCATCACCGGATCGAAATGCTTCATCTCCTGCGGCGACCATGATCTGGCGGAGAACATCATCCACCCGGTCCTGGCCCGGATCGAGGGGGATCCTCCCGGCACGGGCGGCATCTCGATCTTCATCGTTCCCAAATACCGGGTGAACGCCGACGGCAGCGTGGGCGAACTCAACGACGTGCATACCGGCAACATCGAGCACAAGATGGGGATCAAGGGATCGGCCACCTGCACCCTGAATTTCGGCGACGAGGGGAAATGCATCGGCGAAATTCTCGGGAAGGAGCGGGAGGGGATGCGGATCATGTTCCTGATGATGAACGAAGCCCGTCTCGAAGTCGGCATGCAGGCGCTCGGCCATGCCACAGCGGAGCTGTAGCACGCCATCGCCTATTCGAAGGAGAGTATCCAGAGCACGCCGGTCTGGGAGATGAATAACCCCGACGCGAAGGCCGT
>JBFYYH010000185.1:0-3116 GCA_041310125.1 Syntrophaceae bacterium
CCGCCGACAGCCGCTGAGAATACGCATTCCCGGGAAAGCGGGATCTGCGGGCGGTGTTTCCCGCTCACTGCGGAGATCCCCCGCCGGTGGAGATTTTTTGCAGATCCTCCCGGGTGTTCACGTTCAAGAACATCCTCCCCTTCGGATCGAAGGAGCGGATCACTTCCGGCTGAACCTTGCGCAGCCGGTGGCCGGGGTAGAAACCGCTGATCTTGAGGCGGTTCCTTTCCAAAAGACTCCGGATGGCCGGAAGGCAGCGGCGGGAATAGACCGCGTGGAGCGGCTGGAGTCCGTCGGACGGTTCCGGAACGACGATATCGAAACCCGGCGCCAGCGAAACCATATATTGCAGAAACTCCCGGCTGAGAAACGGCATGTCGCAGGCCGCGATGAAAGCGTGTTCGCCCCCGGCATAGAAAAGTCCGCTGTAGACCCCGCCGAGCGCCCCCCGGTCGGGGAGAATGTCGGTGACGATTGCGGCCTCCTGGTCGAGATAGTCCAGGGGGGAAGCGGTGACGATGATCACTTCCGTGAAGAGCGACCGGAAGAGCCGCACGGTCCGGTCAATCAACCGTTCGCCCTCCATGCGGAGAAAGGCCTTGTTCTCCCCCATTCTCCTGTTCCGGCCGCCGGAGAGGATGATGCCGGTCATGGGGCCGCTCCTTCGTTTTGCATTGCGCGGTAACGGGCGTCGAGGATGACGACCTTTCCCCGGTCCTTCTCCGAGCGGATGAGGCGGCCGATCCCCTGCCTCAGTTTGATCTCGGTTTCATAGCGGTAGCGCTTCCAGTATTCTTCACGGGGCAGAAGGCCTCTTCTCGCGACCTGGAGGGGATCCTGGGGGTGGGGAAAAGGGAGCCGGGTGATGATCACCTGGGTCAGGGTGTCTCCGGGAAAATCGACGCCGTACCAGAAGGTATCCACGCCGAACAGGACGCTCTCCCGGATCTCCCGGAATTCGTCGCAGAGGGAGGCGGTCGGGACCCCGTTCCGCTGGACGAGCAGGGGGAAGCCGTCGCTCTGGATCTCCGCGGCGATTCGCCCCGAGACGGCCTTCAGGTCTCCGTAGCTGGCGAAGAGGACGAGCGTGCGCCCGCGGTTCCGGCGGATCAACCCGGGCAGGAGCTCGGCCACGCGCGCAAGCCAGGCCTCTTTGCACTCAAAAGACCCGCTCAAGGCATCCGGCGGCACGGAGATCTCCGCCGCTTCCGGCGGGAAAGGCGAGGGGATCGCCGCAAAACGGAACCTTCCCCTTTCTTTCCCGGAAGGATTTTCCGATTCGCCTCCGCCCCGCGCTTCTTCATCGGGCATGCCGGCCGCGCGCCGGAAGCCGGTGAAGCCCTCCCCCTGGCGGAGGGTTGCCGAAGTGAAAACGACGCAGTCCCGTCCGCCGTAGATGTGGTCCCGGAGCAGTCCCGCGACCTCCACCGTCCGGACGGAGATCGTCCAGTGCCGGCGATAGAGGGTGCAGGAGGCGACATGCCCGGGCGAGAGGGCCAGTTCAACGATCGCCTTGAGCGTCTCCGCATGGTCCTGGAAAGCCCGGAAGGCGGTCTTCATCCGGTCGACCGTCCGGGGGCGGATTCCCAGCCTGCGGCATACCGCCGCGTCCTTCACGAAAGCCATCCCCGCGGTGATTCCCTTCAGGGTCTTCCGCAGATCGTCGAGATGTTTTCGCAGTTGGCCTTCGGCGAAAGCGGAGTGGTCGGGGGGAAGCAGCGTCGCCTCGCCCGGGGCCGCCCCCATGCGGATGGCTGAGAGCGCCGCACCCAGGGCCGCCATTTTTTCGCGAAGGTGGTTCAGGGCTTCCAGGGCCGCATCGATCCCGGGGACGGGGAATTCTCCGAGGGCAGGCGCGAGGCGGTCCAGGACTGCTTCGGCATACGTGGCGTCGTCGGCCATCTCCCGTGAGCCGATTTCGATGGCGAAGGCGCCGCGGATGGCCTGCTCGAAATGGTTGGCCTCGTCGACGATGTAGTTCTCAAAAAGACAGCCGAGGGTCTCATCCCGGTTGAGGAGGGCCAGCTTGTGGTGGTTGGTGACGATCAGACGGGCGTTCGCGGCCTCGGCGGCGGCCACCTGGGCGGGACAGCGGCGGTGTCTGGGGCCGCAGCCGCTCTTCGCCGAGCTCTCCTGCTGGAGGCGGCGGAAGAAGAACCCGTCGTGGAGGGTGGAAAGGATCCGTTCGCCGATCGCGTCTCCGCCCGCCTCCCGGAAATGGAAGAGGCGGTGGACGAAGTAGAGCCAGGCGAGGAGGCGTCCGCCCGTCAGGTTCTCCTCGTAGAGGTGGTCGAGCTTCTCCGCGCAGAGGTGGTTCGATTTTCCCTTGAGGAGCGCCACCGGGATCTTCCGGTAGGCGCGGTTGAGGGAAAGGGTGAGGGGGATCTCCCTCCGGATGATCTGCTCCTGGAGGTTCTTCGTGTAGGTCGAAACGGCCGCGCGGGAATGGGGGTTGCGCCGCAGAAATTCCATCACGGGGATCAGATAGCCCTGCGTCTTCCCCGTGCCGGTTCCCGCCTCGATGGTGAGGACGGCGCGGTCGTTGAGTGCGGAGGCCACCTCTCCAGCGTAGTCGATCTGGGAGGGGCGCGCCGCATAGTCCTTGATGCGGGAGGCAAGCCCCCGGTACAGGTCAGCGAGGCGGGCGACCGGAACGGCCCTGCGGACGGAATCGCTTTCCGGGGGCGGTTGCAGGGGGGGCGCCTTCTCGAGGAATCCCTTCCATTCCGGCGTGTCTGTCCCCGACGAGGGATCGAAGAGGCCGCCGAAATAGGCCCTGTGGTTCCGGTTGAAGTGAAGAAACAGCTCCCCGAAGAGGGTGCCGCTCCGGCCGAGGTGAAAACGGAGGGCCGCCGCAGGGGGGAACTCGGCGGCGTGGAGCACCCGTCCGCTGATGTGGCGGACAAGGTCGACCGAGAGGTCAACCGCCTCCCGGGCCGTGAAGGAGATCTTTCCGCGGGGTTTCCCCTGGAGATGTTCCCAGAGGGGCCGCAGGGCGGTGCAATCCGCCTGGGGGAGAAAGAATTCGGCGGCGAAACCCAGATCGACGACCCGCGGATTTCCGCAGCCGGCCAGAAGAGAAACGAGCCGTTCCCGGGGATTCAGGGAGAGAAGGA
>JBFYYH010000186.1:0-2642 GCA_041310125.1 Syntrophaceae bacterium
AGGAAGGTGACGGTGGGGAAGGAGCTGGAGATCCGCCGCTGGCTGTCGCCCAGCCACCTCTACAGCAGCGCCTTCATCGTCAGCGCGAAATACGATCCCTCCGGCGTGCCGGTCCGCTTCACCTTCCACGGCGCGGGCTGGGGGCACGGCGTCGGCCTCTGCCAGATCGGCGCCGCCGTCCTGGCCGGGAAAGGGTTTAAGGCGGAGGAGATCCTCCGCCACTACTTCCGCGGGACGCAACTGGTGAAGCGCTACTGAAGGGGGCGGAAATGGGGGCAGAGACCCTGCTTCCGCCGGCAAGGATAGAGGCACGGCCCCGCTGCTTTTGAGGCGACGATGAAGATGGCGAAATCCGGCGTGCGCAATCCCTGGGCGTGGGTCCCGACCCTCTACCTGGCGGAGGGCATCCCCTACGTCATGGCGATGACGGTGTCGGTGGTCCTCTACAAGCGCCTCGGGATCTCCAACACCGACATCGCCCTCTACACGAGCTGGCTCTACCTCCCCTGGGTGATCAAGCCGCTCTGGAGCCCGGTCGTCGAGCTGCTCCGGACGAAGCGGTTCTGGATCGTCGCGATGCAGATCGTCCTCGGAGGAGCGCTCGCCTGCGTCGCCTTGACGATTCCGGCGCCGGACTTCTTCCGCTACACGCTCGCCTTTTTCTGGATCATGGCCTTCAGCTCGGCGACCCACGACATCGCCGCCGACGGCTTCTACATGCTGGGCCTCAAGGAGTACCAGCAGGCGGCCTTCATCGGCGTCCGGACCGTCTTCTACCGGATCGCGATGATCGCCGCCAAGGGGGGGCTCGTCGTCCTGGCGGGGATGATGGAGACGCGGGGCTTCAGCGTCCAGTCGGCCTGGTCCCTGAGCTTCTTCCTCCTGGCGGCGGTGCTCCTCTCCCTCGGGATCTACCACCTCTTCGTCCTTCCCCGGCCGGCGGCGGACCGGCCCGCTCCCCGCGATCCGTCCCGCAGCCGTTCGGCGGAATTCCTGCGGGGATTCACGACCTTCTTCGGGAGAAAGGATATCCTGGCGGTCCTCGCCTTCTTCCTCCTCTACCGCTTTGCCGAGGCGCAGCTCGTCAAGATGGTCGCCCCCTTCCTGCTGGACCCGCGGACGAAGGGGGGGCTGGGGCTCACGACGGCGGAGGTCGGGGTTGTCTACGGGACGGTGGGGGCGGTCGCGCTGATGATGGGAGGGCTCGTCGGGGGCTGGGTCATCTCCCGGAATGGGCTCCGCCGCTGGATCTGGATCATGGTCTTCGCGATGCACCTGCCGGACGCGATCTTCATCTGGCTCTCCTGCGCCCAGCCGGAGAGCCTGCTTCTGATCAACCTCGCCGTGGCGACGGAGCAGTTCGGCTACGGCTTCGGTTTCACGGCCTATTCGCTCGTGATGATCATGGTCTGCCAGGGGGAGTACAAAACGGTCCATTACGCAATCGCGACGGGGATCATGGCGCTCGGGATGATGATTCCGGCGATGTCGAGCGGCTGGATCCAGGAGCAGTTGGGGTATTTCCATTTTTTCCTCTGGATCCTCGTCTCGACGATCCCCGGCTTTATCGTGACGGCGCTGATCCGGATCGACCCGGAGTTCGGTAAAGGAAAGTAGGGGTGGGCGCGAAAATGAGTGCATTTCGGATCCGGACGGCCTTCATCCTCGGGGCGGGGCTGGGGACGCGCCTGCGCCCGCTGACCGACACCCTTCCGAAGCCGCTCCTGCCGGTCGGCGGCCGCCCCCTGATCACCTACGCGATGGACCACTGCCTCACCGCGGGAGTCGAACGGTTCATCGTCAACACCCACCACCGTGCGGCAGCCTACGACACGGCCTTCCCCGAACGGAGCTGGCGGGGATGGCCGATCCTTTTCCGGCATGAGCCGCTCCTCCTGGAGACCGCCGGGGGGCTCAAGAACATCGAGGACCTCCTCGGCGAAAACGAACCGCTGCTCGTCTACAACGGCGACCTCCTCTCCGATCTGCCCCTCTCAAGGCTACTGGAGGCCCATGCCGCGGGGGGGCGTGAGGTCACGCTTGCCCTGCGGAGCGGCGGGCCGCTCCGGAACGTCGCCCTCGATGAAAAGGGCGCCGTCTGCGACCTCCGGGATCTGCTGGGGGACCCCGGCGTCCGGCGCTGCCTCTTCACGGGGATCACCCTCGTGGAAAAGCGGTTCCTGCGGAGGCTGACGCCGGGGAAGATCGAATCCGTCATCCCGGTCTTCGCGGAGATGATCCGGGAGAAGGCCGGTTCGGTCGGCTCGGTCGTGATCGACGAGGGGAGATGGGAGGACGTGGGGGATGTTGCGGCCTACGAGCGGGTCCGCGCCGCCGGGCTTGCGCTCCGTTATGAAACCTGCGGGCGCCTGCCGGAGAGAGCCCCCGCCGCGGCGCCGAGTCCGGCGGCCGCCTTTGTCCGCCGGACGCTCGGCCTCGCCGACGGGACGCGGGTGGAGATGGCCCCCGTCGGGAAGGGCGGCTCGGACCGGGACTACTTCCGCGTTTTCCCGGCGGATCGGCAACCCCGGATCCTGATGCGCTACGGACGCCTGCGCGAGGAGAACGGGTATTATGCGGCGATCGCCGCTTTCCTGGAGGGGATCGGCGTGGCCGTCCCCGCGATCCTGGGCCACGATCCG
>JBFYYH010000187.1:0-3138 GCA_041310125.1 Syntrophaceae bacterium
AGAGCCCTCCACCAATGCCCGGTCGGTCAGCAGGACGATGGCGGCCGGCGCGCTGAAGAACCGGAACCCCCGTTCGAGCCACCGTGCCCGCTCCTCCCCGTCCTCCCTCCGGATTCCCATCAGCTGGAACAGCTGCACGGCCAGCGCCACCTGGCGCCGGCGATACAGGCTGTCGGGAGACCATCCCACGGCCACGTGCTCCTCTCGGGGCATTTCGCCGGCCCTCAGCTTCTCGACATTCTCCCTCCGGATCTCCTCCAGGGACTTGCCCGTCACGACCAGGAACTTCCAAGGCTGCGTGTTCATGGCCGACGGGGCGCGACAGGCCAGCTCCAGGATCGCGCGCAGGGTGTCCCTCGGGACCGGATCGGGCTTGAAGTCACGGATGCTCTTACGCTTTCGGATCGCTTCCGAAACGTTCATGATGGATCTCCTCCGAATCGTGGATCGACAGCCTGTCCGAGGATTCCCCGGAACCGGGTACAGGCCCGGGGCCCCCGCCGCATACATCAACCGTGGAGCAGTCGGGATCTTCAGGGGCGGTCGGTAACCAGGGTCTTGCTCGCCGCCGTCACGAGGGTCTTTCCCTGCCCGTCGGAGACCCGGCCCCGCAACGTCACGACCGTTCCGGACAGGCTCGGACTGTCCTGGACGGCCGTCACCTCCCAGGAGAGTTCCACTTCCTGCCCCGCCTTCACCGCCCCGTGGGCCACGCAGGAGAAATCAAGGCCGACCCCGATGCGCCCGGAGGGGCGGTAGAAATGGGTGGCCGCCAGGCCCGTCAGGAGCGAAATCAATTGCCCCCCTGGAACGACCAGGCCTCCGAAGCGGGACCGGCGGGCGAAGCCTGCATCGCTGTGGATCGGGCTTTCGTCCCCGGTCAGGGCGGCAAAGCGCCTGGCTTCCTCGGCGCTGATCGTGATTGTGCAGCGAAACCGCTCGCCGACGGCGATTTTCTCCATGCAGGGCCTCTCCTTTCTCATTTCCGGCTCGCCGGGACTCGGGTCGTCCGACCCGCCCCAGGCATGTATCACGCCCGGCGGCGGACTTCCTCCCTTGCCACCGGAACGGCATCGCCGCCCACGAAAGACCCGGGTCCTCCGCCAACGAAGCACCCGGCCGGTTTCAGCATTGTCAGGCTGAAGCGGACGACCGAATCCGAATGCCCTCCAGCGCATCGGCGATGATGGAGCCGGAGTTGAGCGCGTCCAGGACCATGAATCCTTCCGTCGTCGCGAAGGCGAGCGCCGCCAGGGGAATGCGGTCTTCCTCCCGCTCCACTTTCAAGACCGAGGCAACCCAGTCAAAAAAATCACCGCAGATCTCCCGGGCGATGGCACCGTAGGACTCCTCCCCGTCGGCCGAAAGTGCCGCCAGTTCCAGGGAGAGTCTCAGGTAGGGGCGAACCTGGGGGTCTTTCATCATGGCGACGAGAAGCGGCAGGAGGGCCTGAAACGGCATCTGTTCGAGGCGGGCGCTGTCCAGGATTCTCACGAGGCGGGCCGTCAGCAGGGTCAGGGCTGCTTTCAGCAAATCGTCCTTGTCGGCAAAATAGTGAAGGAGCATCCGGCCGCTCGTCCCCGCGGCCGCCGCCGTCTTCCGCAGGGTGGCCTCCCTCATGCCATGGGCGAGAAGGTGGTCGGCCGCCATTTCCACGAAAGCTTGCCTTCGGTCTTCGGTTTTTGTCATTTCTTTCCCTCTTGACTTTTCCTGTAACGGTCGTTACATTCGCATTGTAACGGCTGTTACAGAATATATTTAACCAAACCCAACATGTCAACTCAAAAGGAAAACCGATGAAGAGCACAGGCGGAGCCGGCTGCAGGGGCTCTTCATCACCAAGGTCGCCCGGTTCAAGGTCAGGAGTCGCAACCGACCTTGCCGACAGGAAACCACATCCCTTCGCAAAGGAGAACAAAGCATGAGCCGCCTTCTGATTTCAGTCACCCTGATTCTCTTCGGGGCCCTTACCGCCCTGGCCGTCTGGCACGACGGGATCACGGGAATCTTCGCGTCCATCGTTCACAGTTACGGGTCGGTCCAGATCTATGTCGACCTGGTAATCGCCCTCGTCTTGATCATGGTCTGGATCTGGAACGACGCCAGGGCGACCGGCCGAAAGGCCTGGCCGTGGATCGTCGCGACGCTCCTGGTGGGTTCGTTCTCTCCCCTCCTGTATCTCCTGACCCGGAAATCCGGGAAGGCCTGAGCAGGGCGCAGCCGTTTTGCCGAAGGGCGTCTGTCCCTTCTCAATGCCGGCACGTTTCAGCCGCCGGGCCGTTCCCGGTCGATGCGCTCGAAGAGCGCCTCGATCCTGGCGCGGGGCATCGCCGATTCGAAAAATCCGTGGCTGAGCGTCAGGGACCCGGCACAGCCGGATAGACCGAAAGCGGAGAAGGGCGGACAGCACGGCGGGATGAGAACTTCCGCCGCCACGACCCGTATCCCGCCGAAGTCGAGTTTCTTCTCGTCGATCCATCCAAGATTGGTGAATCCGGAAGGAACGGTCCCTCTTCGCGCCAACCGGTGAAAGATGAACGGCACCACCCGGCGGACAGCGCCATAGGTCACGAGAGAACGGGTTACAAGGTAGCTTCCGAAGAGATAGCCGAACCCAAGGTGATTCTTCTTCAGCCGGTCGATTTCGCCTTTCACCCGCCGGAGCGTGTCGTCGAACGTCCGACCCGGGTCGACATTCAACTGAGGGAAGAAGAACGAACTCAGGTTGCACAGCGCCGCGCCGCGGCCGTCCGGCAGGTAGCGCCGGAGATCGACGGTGCACACGAGGCGCAGGCGATCCGACCCGTTCCAGCGGGATTCGCGGATCATGGCACGAAACACCGCGGCGACGAAAAGGTCGTTGAGGGTTGCGCCGGTGCGCTTGCCGCAGGACCGCAGCGTCCGCCGGACCGTCAAAATCGAGAAGGACATGGATCACGGGAATGAAGACGGTGTTCAGAACATGCATGAAAATGTCCACCGTCTGGGTTTTGAGCCGCAAAGGCAGATCAGCGGCTTTCGTCATTCTTCCCGGGCCCCCATCTTTCGAGACAGGCTGATCCGTAACTCATGCCTGATGGCTTTCGACAGGCAAAAACAACGGATCACCCTTTCCCGAATCCTTTACTACACCTCAAA
>JBFYYH010000188.1:0-3289 GCA_041310125.1 Syntrophaceae bacterium
CGCGCGCACCCCGCGGCGTTCGGCGTACTTTGCCGTACGCTGCACCGACGAGGGGTGATGCGCAGCGCAGCATCCGGCCTTTTTGCGAAGCCGTCAACCTTTTGTTTTTTGTAGCAGAACGGAGGGCTCCTGTCAATGGTCATCCGGTCCGCGGCGAAATGCCGATTGTCAAAAGGAGGGGGGTGTGGTAGACGGTGCACTACAGCGAAGGCCGGTGGGATCCGCATGCAGGAAATTCTCGAAAAAGTCCAGGTTCACGTCCCCTTTGCCCTCCTCCGGGAGAAGCTGCTGCCGACGGTGATCCGGGAGAGGATCCACCCGGAGATCGGCTTTTCGAATCCCATTCGGAAAAGGATCTGCGGAGGATGCTGGAGAACATCCGCTCCATGAACCTGCTGGGGAGGATGGAAGGGCTCTCCAACTTAAGCCGAACCTGAGAGGAGAGGTTCCGAAAGATGCTGGGCTATGTCGCCAAGAGAATCCTCTTTATGGGGCCGCTGCTGGTCGGAATCACGCTGGTCTGTTTTGCCGTGATGCACCTGGCGCCTGGCTCCCCCACCGACCTGCAGACCCAGATGAATCCGCGCGCCTCCGTCGAGATGAAAGAGCGGCTGCGGGCGATGTACGACTTGGACAAGCCCCTCCACGTGCAGTATCTGAAGTGGGTCGGCCGGCTGGCGGTCTTGGACCTGGGGGTCTCCTTTTCGGCGGACCGTCGGCCGGTAGCGGACAAGATCCTGGAGCGGCTGCCGATCACGATCCTCCTCAACGTTCTCTCGATGCTGCTGATCTTCGGAATCGCCATCCCGCTCGGGGTGATCTCCGCTGTCCGCCAGGACTCTCTTTTCGACCGGATGACCGGCGTCTTCGTCTTCATCGGATTCGCCATCCCCACCTTCTGGCTGGCCCTGCTGCTGATGATCCTTTTCGGCGTCCAGCTGGCGTGGCTCCCCATTTCGGGGATCCGCTCCCTGAACTACGAATACCTGCCGCCGGGGATGGCGCTCTGGGATCTGGTCCGGCATCTTGTCCTGCCCGTGCTCCTGGCCGCCTTCGGCGGGCTGGCCGGGCTTTCCAGGTATATGCGGGCGAACATGCTGGAGGTGGTGCGCCAGGATTACATCGTCACGGCGCGGGCGAAGGGGCTCTCCGAGCGGGTCGTCATCTACCGCCACGCCCTGCGAAACGCCCTGCTGCCGGTGATCACCCTGTTGGGCCTGTCCGTTCCGGGGCTCATCGGCGGGAGCGTGATCTTCGAGACGATCTTCGCGATTCCGGGCATGGGGCAGCTCTTCTACATGTCAGTGATGGCCAGGGACTACCCGGTCGTCATGGGGATCCTCTTCATCGGGGCTGTCCTCACCCTGCTGGGCAACCTGATTGCCGACGTCTCTTACGGCCTGGCTGATCCGCGGATCCGGGTCTCCTGAGGGGGAGAACGATGGGCGGGGATTTTCGAAAAAGGTTTCTGAAGAACCGGATGGCGGTCTCGGGGAGCGTCATCGTGGTCCTGCTTTTCCTTGTTTCGCTTCTGGCGCCCTGGATCGCCCCCTTCGATCCGAACGCGATCGATCTCGGCAACGTCCTGGCGCCCCCGTCCGCGGGCCACCCCTTCGGAACGGATCCGCTCGGACGGGACGTCTTTTCCCGGATGGTCTGGGGGGCGGGGATCTCGCTCAAGGTCGGTTTCGTCGCGACCGGGATCGCGATCCTCATAGGGACGGTACTCGGCGCCGTGGCCGGTTATTACGGCCGCTGGGTGGACACCGTCATCATGCGCTTCGTGGACATCATGCTCTGTTTCCCGACCTTCTTCCTGATCCTGGCGGTGATCGCGCTGCTGGAGCCTTCCATCTGGAACATCATGGCGGTGATCGGCCTGACCGGCTGGATGGGGGTCACGAGGCTGGTCCGCGCGGACTTCATCGCCCTCCGGGAGCGGGATTTTGTCCAGGCGGCGCGGGCGGTCGGCGCGGGCGATGGCCGGATCATCTTCCGGCACATCCTCCCCAACGCGATGGCCTCGGTCCTGGTCACGGCGACCCTGGGGGTGGCGGGGGCGATCCTGACGGAGTCGGCCCTGAGCTTCCTGGGGATCGGCGTCCAGCCGCCCACGCCGAGCTGGGGAAACATCCTGACGGCCGGAAAGGATCACATCGACATTGCCTGGTGGCTCTCCCTCTACCCGGGGCTGGCGATCCTGGTTACGGTCCTGGGCTACAACCTGCTGGGCGAAGGCATCCGCGATGCCCTCGACCCGCGCCTGAGAAGGCAGTGAAACAGGCGCGGGGCGAGGGGAGGGCTGCGCCGCTTTATCCGTTTCCCGGTTCGCTTCCGCCGGTTTCGGGGCGCTGGATCGGGGAGATCCGGACCTTGAGGATGGCCGTTTTCGTCACCTCCTCGCAGGCGAGCAGATAATCCCGCCACTCCAGGGTTTCCCCCTTCTCCGGAAACCGTCCGAGGCGGTCGAGGATCAACCCCGCCAGGGTGTCGTAGGGCAGAAAATCGCCGAGTTCGACCCCCAGCAGATCCTCGATGTCGTTGACGGGGAGGAGCGCGTCCACCATCCAGCTCCCGTCGGGGAGCTTCTGGAAACGGCGCAGCTCGCCGATGTCATGCTCGTCCTCAATCTCCCCCACCAGTTCCTCGAGGAGATCCTCCGTCGTGGCGAGTCCGCTGAGGATCCCGTACTCGTCCACGACCAGCGCCAGCTGGATCCGTTTGCGCTGCATCTCCTTCAGCAGGCTGCTCACCTTCTTCCCCTCCGGCACGAACAGAGGGGTCCGCACGATCCGCGATATGTCGAAGTCGGAGACCGCGGCCATCTTGGCGAGGATGATGTCCTTCGTGTGGACGAAGCCGGTCACGTGGTCCAGATCCCCCCGGTAAACCGGGTAACGGGTATACTGGTTCTCCTGGACGGTCCGGAGGATCTCCTCCGGCGGGAGATCGAGGTTCAGGGCGACGATCCGCGCCCGGGGCACCATCACCTCCTGCACGGAGGTGTGGGTGAACTCGAAGACGTTCTCGATGTAGCGGTGCTCCGTCTCGGTCAGCGCGCCGGCCTCGCTTCCCTCGGAGAGGACCTGCTGCACCTCCTCCCGGGTCACGAAGGCGTGCCCCTCCTTCGGCTGGATGCCCAGCAGCGAGAGGACGGCCCTGTTGGTGAGGGTGAGGAACTTGACCGCGACCACCGCGACGACCGAGAGCAGGTGGATCGGCCGGGCGACCACCAGGGCGATCCGGTCGGCGTACTGCAGGCCGATCGCCTTGGGGGCCAGTTCGCCGA
>JBFYYH010000189.1:0-3915 GCA_041310125.1 Syntrophaceae bacterium
ATTCGTTTTTACGACGGAGGACAAGGGATGATCACGGCCGTGGTCTTGCACGGGGCGCACCCCCGGCAGGAGGCGTTCCTCGCGGAGCTTCTCCGGGACCCCCTCGTCCGCGGGGCGCTGCTCCTCTGTCCCGGCGAAGCCTGCCCCTGCCCGCCCCGCTGTGATGCCCTCGCGGTCGATTCCCCCACCTCCGGACGGATGTGGAACGAACTTCTCGCCCGCGTCAAAACCCCGTATCTGCTCTATTTCCCAGATCCGGGAGATGTCCGCCCCGATCCGCGGGGGCCGGGCCGCCTGGTCGAAACGGCGGAGTCCACGGGGGCGGGGATGGTTTACGCGGACTACGGTGAAATCCGGGGGGGAGTCCTTCAGGAGTGCCGCGTGAACGACTGCCAGCCGGGGAGCCTCCGGGACGATTTCGATTTCGGGCCGATGGTCCTTCTCTCGGTTTCCGCCGCCCGCCGGTCCCTGAAAAAACACGGGCCGGTTCCCCCGTACCGCTGGGCGGGCTGGTGCGACCTGCGGCTCAGGCTCTCCGCCGGTCACTCCCTCTTCCACCTTCCGGAGCGCCTCTGCGTCGTCGAGGAGGAGAATGGGCGGGCGCCGGAGGGAGGCAAGCGCACGGATCCGGACCACTTCGCCTACTGCGATCCGGGAAACCGCGCACTCCAGGAGGAGCTGGAGAAGGCGGCGACGGAGCACCTGAAGAGGATCGGAGCATGGCTCGCCCCCGGTTTCAAGCCCCTTCCTCCCTCCATTCAGTCTTTCCCCTGTGAGGCAAGTGTCGTCATCCCCGTCCGGAACCGGGTCCGGACCGTGGGCGATGCCGTGGAGAGCGCCCTGGCCCAGGAGGCCGATTTCCCCTTCAACGTGATGGTCGTGGACAACCACTCCACGGACGGGACGACCGACCTCCTCCGGGGGCTCGCCCGCCGCCACGCCTCGCTGAACCACATCATCCCCCGGCGGCGCGACCTTACGATCGGCGGCTGCTGGAACGAGGCGGTCTTCTCCGAGAGGTGCGGGCGGTATTCCGTCCAGCTCGATTCCGACGACCTCTACCGGGGCCGGGAAGCCCTGCGGCGGCTGGTCGATCTGATGCGTCGGGATGGGTGCGCGATGGCCGTCGGCTCCTACACCCTGGTCGACGAGAATCTCCGGGAGATCCCCCCGGGGCTCATCGACCACCGGGAGTGGACCGACGAAAACGGCCGGAACAACGCCCTCCGGATCAACGGCCTGGGGGCGCCGCGCGCCTTCGCGACGGAGCTGCTCCGGCGGATCGGCTTTCCGAATGTCGGGTACGGCGAGGACTACGCGGTGGCGCTGCGCCTCTCCCGCGAATACCGGATCGGGCGGATCTATGAGAGCCTCTACCTCTGCCGCCGCTGGGGCGGAAACACCGACGCGGCCCTCTCCCGCGAGCAGAAAAACCGCCACGACGCCTATAAGGACCGGCTGCGGACGATCGAGATCCACGCCCGCCGGAGGATGAACGGGGTGAAGGGATGGGGAATTTGATCCGGCGGCGCAAGAGGTTCGACTTCGCCGCGGCCGGCCGGCGCGGGATCTTTTTCTTGTCCCCGGATCTTCTCCCGGTCCGGGGGACCGGCGTGCGAACAGGTCACCCGAAGACGGGGGCGCGGCGATGACCGACGGGATGGATCCAGAGGTCCGGAAGAGACTCTATGGGGTATTTCCAGGGGAGGGGAGCAACCCTCCGCTTTCCGATCTGGCCGACGGACTGCTCGCCCGCCAGCGCGGAGCCTGGCCTGCGCTCGAAGCGGGATGTGAAGCCCTCAAATCGGTCCGGGTGCGGGAGGTGAGCCTCGGCGGGATGAACGTCCGGGTCCAGTTCAATCCGCGGCGGATCGTGAGCATGGCCGCCGCGGTCGATGCCGAATCCATCCGCAGGCGCCCCTGCTTCCTCTGCCCGGCAAACCTTCCCCTGGAGCAGGAGGCGGTCCTCTACCGCGGGGAACAGCTCATCCTCTGCAATCCCGCGCCGATCTTCCCGGGCCACTGGACGGTCGCCCATCTCCGCCATCTCCCCCAGACGCTGCCGGAAAACCTGGAGACCCTGCTGCGGCTGGCGGAGGACTTCGGCCCCGGAAGGACGTTATTCTACAACGGGCCGCGCTGCGGCGCGTCGGCGCCCGACCACCTCCACTTCCAGGCGGCCCCTGCCGGGCGGATGCCGGTGGAGAAGGAGGTTCTCTCTCCCCGGAGCCGGGTGCGGGAGAGGCGGCGAAACGGGGTCACCCTCTGCCGGACGGAAGGGCTGGGGCGGGGCGTCCTCGTGATCGAAGGAAAAGGGGCGGCAGGCATTGCCGCGACCGTCGGGGAGCTCCTTGCGGCGCTCGGCCGCCAGGGCGACGGGGGAGAGGAGCCGATGCTGAACCTGCTCTGCACGCATGCCGGGAATGGATGGCGGCTGATCCTCTTCCCGCGGAGGCGCCACCGGCCGGCGGCCTATTTCCGGGAGGGGGAGGGGAAGCTCCTCGTCAGCCCCGGTGCGGTGGACATGGGGGGATGGCTGATCACCTCCCGCGAGGAGGACTTCCGGGCGATGACCCCGCAGATCGTCGCGGGGATTTTCCGGGAGACCGCCTTCGGCGACGCGGAGGTCGACGACCTGCTCGATTCCCTTTGACGCCCCTCAGGGCCAGTTCTTAAAGATATCGATGACGCCGAGGAGATCGAGGAGGACCATGACCGCCGCGCTGATCGCCATGCCGATCGCCAGGGCCTTCCGGAATGCCCGGGCGTTCGCCTCCGGATCCTGTGCGGGCCGGTTTTCGTCGTTCATCCCTTCACCCCTCCTTTGTGGTCGACTTTGAAAAATCCGGTTGCTCTCCTGCGAGACCTCTGAAAATCGCGATCCCTTCAAGCGCGAAAAATCTCCAATGCGCGCTTCCGGGACCGGATTTTCAATTTACGCAGAGGTCTCGCATTCTTATGTCGGTCTCTTCGCGGGCCGCTTGGTGCCAGGTGCATCCGGATCGGAAACCCGCCCGACAAGGACCCCCGTCCGTGAGGGCCTATCCATCAGATAACGGTAGAGGGTCCCCTCGGAAACGACCACCCTGCCCGCCTCGCCGGATGCGTGCAGCAGGCGGAGCGACCGGGGGCCGCGGACGGCGATCCCCGCATGGCTCACATCAATTCCCGGCGTATCGGTCGTGATCGCGACGATATCCCCTTCCCGGATGCCCTGTCCGAGCCGAGACAGGTCTTTCTTCGGGATCCGGTGGAGCGTCCGCCGGGAGCAATCCCTCTCCAGAAGCCGCATCCGCCGGAAGACCGACTCGTCCGCGAGGGGCGGGAGTTCCTTCCGCCGGTCCGTGATGGCGTGAAAATCCTTCCGGAAGGGGATCCCCCCGAGGGCGGCCGTGATGTCCCGGACGATCCCCCTGCGCCCGTTGTCGCGGAGCCAGTCGCTGAAGTAGTGGAGGCGGGACGCGTAGCCGCCGCGTCTCCCGCTGCGGTAACGGAGCTGCTCCAGGGCCGCGGCGAAAGCGGCGAAACGGGTTTCCTGCGCGCGGATCGACCAGGCGAGGGCGACAACGGACTCGACGAAGGTGACGCAGTCGAAGGAGCGCAGGTTGACGACCAGCTCCTCCTCCCTCTTCCCTTCCAGCGTCCCCGCCGCGTAGGGGGCGCCGAGGAAGAGGCGGCCCACCGCCGCGACCAGCTGCGGAAGGAGCAGAACATGATCCCCACGCTTCCGCGCCGCCTTCAACAGCGCCTCGCAGATCTTCCGGTCTTCAGGACAATAGATCACGATCTCTCCCGATCTCCCACCCGAAAGTCCCCCTTGCCGAACATCACCCATATCATAAAACCCCATTCTCCGGGATGAAAAATCCCTGCGTCAGGCTTCGCGATCGCCAGGCCGGCGGGGAAATGGCAGTG
>JBFYYH010000190.1:0-5105 GCA_041310125.1 Syntrophaceae bacterium
CGTGTGCTCTTCCGATCTGGTGATCGCCCCGCCCCGCGCGGTGCAGGAGGCGCGAAACGCGCTGGCTGCCTACGACCACTTCGAGAGCTGGCGGCCGGAAGTGGAAAAGGACCTGCTGGAGGCGCATCGCATGCTGGTGGCGGGATTGATCGACGAGGCCGGAATGTACCGGCACGGCGGCGTGGGCGTGATGGCAGGCACTCAAGTGATCCACATGGCTCCCCCGGCGGATCGGGTGCCCCAACTGATGAGCGACCTGTGCCGATGGCTGGCTACAACCGATGCCCATCCGCTGATTGCCGGTTCGGTCTTTCACTATGAGTTCGAGTTTATCCACCCCTTTATCGACGGCAACGGCCGCTTGGGACGGCTTTGGCAGAGCTTGATTCTGACCCGCTGGAACCCCCTGTTTGCCAACATTCCGGTAGAAAGCCTGGTGTTCGAACATCAGCATGAGTATTACGAGGCGTTACAGGAAAGCACGAACCGGACCGATTCCGCGCCGTTCATCGCCTTCATGCTCCGTATGATCCTGGATGCCGTAACCACCACAGCCCCCCAAGTCACCCCCCAAGTCACCCCCCCAGTCACCCCCCAAGTCGGCGAGCTGGTTCCGGCACTCCAGGGAGAAATGAGCCGCGAGGCGCTGCAAAACACTCTCGGCCTGCAGGACCGCAAATCCTTCCGTGAGCGTTATCTAAGACCGGCCCTGGCGGATGGGTTGATTGAAATGACCATCCCCGACAAGCCCAACAGCCGCCTGCAGAAATACCGCCTGACCGATAAAGGCCGCCAGTGGCTGGCAGGGCAGAATAACAACAAGTAATCCCATTTCTAATTCATTAGCTGTTAAGTGCCACGACATCGTTAACATATATGATTTAGATATGGTTTCAGATCACCGGCCCCAGCATGTAGATGTCCATGGAGTTGTTGTAGCCGGAGATCTCCGCCTTGGTCAGAGCGCCGGAGGCCGTCCGCGCCAGCTCCTCCAGGATCCTCCTTCCGGCGTCGGGGATCGTGTCCGTCCCCTCGATGACGCCGCTCAGATCCAGGTCGATGTGGTCGCTCATCTTCTCCGCCGCAGTCCGGCTGCCGGTGATCTTCAGCACCGGGACGAAGGGAAAGCCCTGCGGGGCCCCCCGGCCGGTGGCGAAGGCGATCACGTTGCAGCCCGCGGCGGCGAGGCCCGTGAGGATCTCCGGCTCGCGGCCGGGGGAGTCCATCACCACCAGCCCCGGCACGGAAGGCCGCTCGCCGTATTCATACACCGCCCGGATCGGGGCGGTCCCCGCCTTGGCGATGGCGCCCAGGGATTTCTCCTCAATCGTGGTCAGGCCGCCCTTGATGTTGCCGCCGGTCGGCTGGCCGCCCCGGATGTCCTCGCCCACCGCCATCGCCCGCTTTTCCATCCGCGCCACCAGCTCAAAGATCCTCCCGGCGACGGTTTCGTTTTCCGCGTGCCGGGCGAGGAGGTGCTCCGCGCCGATGAACTCGGTCACTTCGCCGAGGATGGAGGTCCCGCCCGCCGCGACCAGCAGGTCGGAGGCCACGCCGATCGCCGGGTTGGGGACAAGCCCGGAGGTGGTGTCCGAACTGCCGCATTTCATCCCCATCATGAGTTTCGAAATGGGGAAGCGTTCCCGCTGCTGGCCCGAGGCCTCCCGGACCATCTCCTGGGCGAGGAGGATGCCGGCCGCGGTCGTTTGGGCCGCGCCGCCCGTCTCCTGGATCACCAGCAGTTCCGCCCTCTTCCCCGCGGCCCGGATCCCCTCCAGCACTTCCGCCAGGTCCGTGCTCTCGCAGCCCAGGCTGACCAGAAGGACCGAGTGGAGGTTGGGGTTTCGCCCCAGCCCCGCCAGGGCGCGGTTCACCCGACCGATGTCCAGCGGCGTCTGGCAGCATCCCTGGTGGTGGGTGAAGCGGGCCGTTCCCACCACTCGGGAGACGATCGCCTCCACCACCTCGTTGGCGCAGACCACCGCGGAGAGCACCCCCACGAAATTGCGCGTGCCGACCGTTCCGTCCGCCCGGCGATAACCCATGAACTCCATCAGACCTCCTTCGCCAGATCGCCGCGGCCCCGCAGGCTCTCGATATTCTGCACGTGGGCGTGGCTCCCGGACGGGATCTCCCGGGTCGCCCGGCCGATCACCTGGCCGTACTTGAGGATCTCCTCGCCCCGGCTAATGGGGCGGACGGCGAATTTGTGCCCGTAGGGGATGTTCTCCCCGACCCGGATCCGGAGAATCTCCCGCTCCAGGCGGACCGATGCCTCCGCGCCGGCCTCGAGGTCCTGAACCGCAGTGGCGACATTGTCCCTTTGGTTCAGGATGATTGCATCAATGGCCATTCCCTCTCTCCTCCTTTCCCGGGGATGCGGACTGTCTATCGCAACCGGATCCGCCTGTAAAGTGAAAACACCCTCTGTATGCCCTCCGGTCCCGCTTCCGCGAAAGGGGTTATCCGCCTCGTATTCTTCCTGCCTGCGCCCGGAATTCGGGGCCGGTCCGCTCAGATGAGAAGAACGGCGAGGGATGTCAGGAGGATCGTCCCCAGCGCGGTTCCGTCAAGGCCCAGCATCGGGATGAGCAGGAGGCTCCCCAGGAGCGATCCGAGGCAGCCGCCCAGAAGATCCGCCGCGTAGAGGGGACCGATCACCTGCTTCTGGTCGCGGACGTTGTAGAGGCTTGCGAAGGCGAGGATCCCGGCGACGAGAAAACCGGCGGCCAAGAGCAGGATCGCCGTCGCGGCGATGCCTGAGAAGCCGTCTGAGCCTACGCTACCAAGGACCGCGAGTCCGAGGAGGGCCCAGGCGGCGAGAAGGCCGCCCCCCCAGCGGCGCGTGTTCCGCTGCCGGAGGCCCGTCCAGCGGATTGCCTCGTTGAGAATCCAGGCGCCGAGGGCGAGGCCGCCCATGAACGCCATCAGCAAAAACCCGATGTCCTGGTAGAGAACCCCCTCCTTTGCCTGGTAGGCCAGCAGAAGGACCGACTCCAGCACGGCGCCTCCGAATCCCGCCGTGGCGACCAGCAGCCAACGCCGCCAGGAGACCCTGAGGCGGCCGAGGAGCAACAGGAGCGCCAGGGCGAAGGCGGCGGTCCACCAGAGTCTTCCGGGGGGCCGGTCGCCTCCGCCGAATCCGGGCAGTTCCGCCCGGGAGAGCTTGGGATAGAATTGCGAGAGCCAGATCAGGGCCGCATAGGAGTAGCTGACGGGACGGAGATCCGTGTTCATCGCAACCTTCTCCTCCTTCAGCCGCCTTTCCATCCCGGTTACACGGCCGTCCGTGAACAGGTAGCCCAGGTGTTGGGGCGAGATCTGCCGGGCGTGGATTTCCCGCTCCAGGAGGCGTTTGCCCAGGATCTCCGCCGACCGCGGAAGGGGGTTGAAAGAGGCGCTGATCGTGGCGGCTTCCCCCGGCAGGAACAGGACCTCCGGAAAGACCGAGGCGAGGGCCCGGTGGATGCTGGCCGTCCGGCGGACGAGCTGCGCCGTCCAGAAGTTCTCGGCGGTCCGCAGACGAAGGGCGAGGATGCCGCCGGTGCGCAGGCGGGCGGCGCACCCCCCAAAGAACTCGCGGGTGTAGAACCGGTTGGCCTGACCCGATGAGGGCTCCGGCATATTGACGAGGATCAGATCATAGAAAGATCCGCTTTCCTTCAGGAATCGCCTCGGATCGGCGAGGATCAGGTGGACCGCCGGGTGCGAAAGGGCGTCCCGGAGCGGGGCCGGGAGGTGGGGGCGGACCAGGGCGACCTGCGTTCGGTCGATCTCGACCGCGTCGATCCTCTCCGGGCGGTGGCGGAGGAGTTCCCGGAGAGTGCCGTCGAGCGCCCCGCCGAGGAGAAGGATCCGCCGGGGGGCGGCGTGCTGCAGGGCGGCCAGATGCGAGAAAACCTCCGCCTCCGTGCCTTCCGTCTCAAAAGCGAGCGCGTCGTTGGAGAAGACGGAGATCTGCCCCGAATGCCGGGAAACGGCGACCCTCCCATAGGGGGTGTCCCTCGCGGCCAGCAGATCCGGGTGGTTCCAGGCGGTCATCGCGCGGTCGAGAGGCGCCCCCTGCCAGAGGAGGGCAAGGAGGAGCGCCGCGGAAAGGGCGGCCGCCGATCTTCGCGCAAGAAGGCCTTTCCCCCGGAAGAGGAGCAGTGCCGCCGCGGCGGAGACCAGGCCGCAGCCGAGGGCCAGCGGGAAGTTCTGGATGCCGAACCGGAGGAAGACCGTCGCCAGAAGCCCCCCGGCGAGGGCGCCGGCGCTTTCGATCCCGTAGGCCCCGGCGAGCGTCCTTCCCCGCTCCGCATAGAGGCCCGCGGCGGAGCGGAAGAGGAGACCCGAGAGGCATGCGACCGGCGCGAGGGAGATCGCCAGCGCCGCCATCTGCCGGGGGAAAGGGAGAAAGGCGCCGGGGACGCCGCCGAAGAGGATCCGGCTCGCGCGGAGAAAGACGAGGGCGAGGGGGGTCGAAAGGGCGAAGAGAAGGAAGAAGAAGGCAATCCATCCGGGTGAGGGGCGTTTCCCTCCCGAAAGCGCGCCCAGCGCGGAAAAGAGGAGCCACGCCCCCAGGGCGATCAGGTAGATCAGCTCGACGCCGTAGAAGGCGACATGGATCTCCCGGAGGAGGACGACCTGGCCCACGAGCGAGACGAAACCGGCCAGGAAGAGGGAAAAAGCGTTCATCGGCCGTCCGCTTCGCCGAAGACCAGCGCCTGAAAGGTGGAGAACCGAGCCCCTTCCCGCCAGCCGCCCTTCGGGAGTCCCGCCTTCAGGCTCAGGTGATCGAGCATCTCGTCCCTTCCCCAACCCTGCTCGGTCGCAACCTGGGGGAGAAAGACCGCCGACTTCCCCCCCCCCTGGAGGAGGACGCCGTCCCGCCCGACGACGATCTCCTGCGGACCGGAGACCGGCTTCATCGGCGTCAGGACGGAGATCTCGATCTCAAGTCCGGGCAGCTCCTCCAGGGTCACCGGCCGGAAGCGCGGATCCTCGAAGGCGGACTGGAGCGCCATCGCCCCGACGAGGGAGGCGAGCGGCCGGTCCGGGACCATCCGGCCGATGCAGCCGCGGAGGCCGCCCCTCTTGTGGAGGGTGACGAAGACCCCTCTCGG
>JBFYYH010000191.1:0-4753 GCA_041310125.1 Syntrophaceae bacterium
GGTTCGTTGTCACGGCGGGCGGGAAGAGGATCTATTACGCCGGCGATACGGATTTCACACCGGAGCTGAGGGATGTCCGGGCGGATATCGCCATCCTGCCCGTCGGCGGGACCTACACGATGAACGCGGAGGAGGCGGCCGGACTGGCTAACCTTATCCGGCCGGAGGCGGCGATCCCGATCCACTGGGGGGACATCGTCGGCTCTGCGGCGGATGCCGAGCGGTTCAAGGCCCTCTGCCGGGTGCCGGTGGAGATCAAGCCGATCACCCCCTGAACCGCGCCGCCGCTCGGGCCGGGTTTTTTCGGATCGCGCCGTCCGTCGCAAAAATTTATTGGCGCGCCTTGACAGGCGAAAATCAATGCTTATTATATGCCCAAACATCGGGGTTCAAAGCGGATACGCAGCTGAGAATACAATCAAGAAAGGAGAGTTTTTGGAATGAAAATCAGACCGTTACAGGACAGGGTGATCGTGAAGCGTCTCGAGGAAGAGGAGAAGACCAAGGGAGGGATCATCATCCCCGACACCGCGAAGGAGAAGCCGATGGAAGGGCTGGTCATCGCGGTGGGCAAGGGAAAGACCACGGAAGACGGAAAGCTGATCAAGCCGGACGTCAAGGCGGGCGACAGGATCCTTTTCGGAAAGTATGCGGGGACCGAGGTAAAGATTGACGGCGAGGAGCGCCTGATCATGCGCGAAGACGATATCCTTGGCATCATCGAGAAATAATCAATTGAACTTATCAAAGGAGGATACGGTACATGGGAGCGAAGATACTTCAGTACGATGAAGACGCGAGGAAATCGATTCTCAAGGGGGTCAACACCCTGGCGGACGCGGTGAAGGTCACCCTGGGGCCCAAGGGAAGAAATGTGATCATTGACCGCAGCTACGGCGCCCCGACGGTGACCAAAGACGGCGTGACGGTGGCCAAGGAGATCGAACTCGAGGACAGGTTCGAGAACATGGGCGCGCAGATGGTCAAGGAAGTGGCCAGCAAGACCAGCGATGTCGCCGGCGACGGAACCACCACCGCCACCATCCTGGCGCAGGCGATCTTCCGCGAGGGCGCCAAGAGCGTGGCCGCCGGAAGCAACCCGATGGACCTGAAGCGCGGGATCGACAAGGCCGTCGAGACGGTCGTCAAGGAACTCAGCAAACTCAGCAAGCCGACCAAGGACGCCAAGGAGATCGCCCAGGTGGGCACCATTTCCGCCAACAACGACGAGGCGATCGGCGCAATCATCGCCGAGGCGATGGAGAAGGTCGGCAAGGAAGGCGTCATCACCGTCGAGGAGGCCAAGGGGCTCGAGACGGAGTTGGATATCGTCGAAGGGATGCAGTTCGACCGCGGTTACCTCTCCCCCTATTTCGTGACCAACGCCGAGAAGATGGAAGTCCAACTCGAGGACTGCTACATCCTGATCAACGAGAAGAAGATCAGCGGGATGAAGGATCTTCTCCCGATTTTGGAGCAGATCGCGAAGATGGGCCGTCCGCTTCTGATCATTGCCGAGGACATCGAGGGCGAGGCCCTGGCGACGCTCGTCGTCAACAAGATCCGCGGCACCCTCCACGTGGCGGCCGTAAAGGCCCCTGGATTCGGCGATCGCAGGAAGGCCATGCTCGAGGACATCGCGATCCTGACGGGCGGCAAGATGATCTCCGAGGAGATGGGGTACAAGCTGGAGAATACGAAGATCGAGGATCTCGGCCGCGCCAAGCGGATCAGCATCGACAAGGACAACACGACGATCATCGACGGCGCCGGCAACCGCAGCGCCCTTGAGGGCCGCGTGAAACAGATCCGGGCCCAGATCGACGAGACCACCTCGGATTATGACCGCGAGAAGCTCCAGGAGAGGCTGGCCAAACTGGTCGGCGGCGTGGCGGTGATCAAGGTCGGCGCCGCGACGGAAACCGAGATGAAGGAGAAGAAGGCGCGTGTCGAGGACGCCCTCAACGCGACCCGCGCGGCCGTGGAAGAGGGGATCGTGCCCGGCGGCGGCGTAGCCTACCTGCGCACGCTTGCGGCGCTTGACAAGATGAAGCTCGAAGGCGACGAGGAGGTCGGTGTCCGGATCGTGAAGAAGGCCCTTGAAGAGCCCCTGAAGATGATCGCCAACAATGCCGGCCTCGAAGGCAGCATCGTCGTGGAGAAGGTGAAGGAGAAGAAGGGCGCCTACGGATTCAACGCCCGGACCGACAAGTATGAGGACATGATCGCGGCCGGCGTCATCGATCCGACCAAGGTGACCCGGTTCGCCCTGCAGAATGCGGCCAGCGTAGCCTCGCTGATGCTGACCACGCAGTGCATGATCGCCGACAAGCCCAAGGATGAACCGGCCATGCCGGCCATGCCTTCGGGCGGCGGCGGATACCCCGGCATGGGGATGTAAACCCTTTCCGGCCAAACGGATTGAATGCAAAAAGGCCCCCGTTGCGTATGGATGCAACGGGGGCCTTCCTGTTTAATTGCATGTAAAAAGGGTTCTGCCGGACGAGCGAGGGTCCATCCTTATCCGTCCGTCGAACGGGAAAGCCGGAGCGATCTCCGCCGCGGCGGGATCCAGGGAGAAGAGCGGCAGAACCGTCCATAGCCGGGTAAAAGGAGGCTTGAAAAGGGGGGCCATCTGTGATAGCTTTCGCGCCTGTTTCCGAAGATCTTCACATCGAGGAGCGCTGTTCCATGGATTACAAAGAGAGTTTGAATCTTCCGAAGACCGATTTTCCGATGAAGGCCAACCTGTCCCAGAGGGAGCCGGAGATGCTCGCCCGCTGGGAGGCGATGCGCATCTACGACCGGATCCGCGAGACCTCGCGGGGACGCGAGCCCTACATCCTCCACGACGGCCCCCCCTACGCCAACGGCAGCATCCATCTGGGCACGGCGCTCAACAAGATCATCAAGGACATCCTGATCAAGGCCAGGAACATGTCCGGCCGGGACAGCGTCTACGTCCCCGGCTGGGACTGCCACGGCCTGCCGATCGAACACCAGGTGGACAAGGAGCTGGGGGAGGAAAAAGCCGGGATGTCGCAGGCCGACAAGCGCCGCTTCTGCCGGGTCTACGCGGACAGGTACGTCGGGATTCAGCGGGAGCAGTTCAAGCGCCTCGGCGTCTTCGGGGAGTGGGAAAATCCGTACCTGACGATGACCTACGACTATGAGGCGACCACCGTTGCGGAATTCGGGAAACTCTATCTCAACGGGAGCGTCTACAAGGGGAAGAAGCCCGTCTACTGGTGCGCCTCCTGCAAGACGGCTCTGGCGGAAGCGGAGGTCGAGTACCACGACCACACGACCCCGTCGATCTACGTCAAATTTGCACTCATCTCCGAGATCGGCGACCGCCTGCCGAAGCTGGCGGGGGAGAAGGTCTCCGTCGTGATCTGGACGACCACCCCCTGGACGATCCCGGCGAACCTTGCGATCGCGTTTCACGAGGCGTTCACCTATGTGGCGGTGAAAATCCGGGGCGAGGTCCTGATCCTCGCGAAGGATCTGCTGGACTACTGCCTGGACGCATTCGGTCTCCGCAGCGAGCCGTATGAAATCCTCGACGAGTTTCCCGGCTCGGTGATGGAGGGCCTCCGCTGCCGCCATCCGCTGGTCGAGCGGGAAAGCCTCCTGATCCTCGCCCCCTTCGTCACCCTCGATGCCGGAACCGGCTGCGTCCACATCGCGCCGGGCCACGGCCAGGAGGACTACGAGATCGGCATGAAGTACGGCCTGGACAACTACGCCCCCGTGGACGACGACGGAAGGTTCACCCGCGACGTGAAGGATTTTGCCGGCCGGTTCGTCTTCGACGCCAACGGCGCGGTCAACGCGAAGCTCCGGGAGGCGGGGGCCCTCCTCGGAGAGATGGAGATGCAGCACACCTATCCCCACTGCTGGCGCTGCAAACAGCCGATCATCTTCCGCTCGACGGAGCAGTGGTTCATCTCGATGGAGAAAAACGACCTCCGGAAGAAGGCGCTGCGGGCGATCGACGACGTCGCCTGGATCCCCGCCTGGGGGCGCGACCGGATCCACGGGATGATCGAAAACCGCCCCGACTGGTGCATCTCGCGGCAGCGGCTCTGGGGCGTGCCGATCACGATGTTCTACTGCGGCGACTGCGGGAGCGAGACCATGACCGGGGAGATCCTCGACCACGTGGTCGGCCTGGTCCGCGAACACGGCGCCGACGTCTGGTTCGAGCGGGAGGCGAAGGATCTGATGCCCGCGGGAATCTCCTGTCCGAAGTGCGGCGGAAATTCCTTCAAGAAGGAGACGAACATCCTCGACGTCTGGTTCGACTCCGGCGTGAGCCATGCCGCCGTCCTGGAAAAATGGCCGAACCTCAGTTCGCCCGCCGACATGTACCTCGAGGGGAACGACCAGCATCGGGGCTGGTTCCATTCTTCCCTTCTCGAATCGGTGGGAACGAGGGGAAGGGCGCCCTACCGGAACGTCCTCACCCACGGCTTCGTCGTCGACGGCGAGGGAAAGAAGATGTCCAAATCCGTGGGGAACGTCATCGATTCCCAGACGATCATCGACCAGTACGGGGCAGAGATCCTCCGTCTCTGGGTGGCCGCCGAGGACTACACGGAGGACATTCGGATCTCCGAGGAGATCCTCAAGAGGCTCGTCGAGGCGTACCGGAGGATCCGCAACACGAGCCGCTTCATCCTCGGGAACCTCTATGACTTCCATCCGGAAACGGATGCGCTTCCCTACGGGGAGATGCGGGAGATGGACC
>JBFYYH010000192.1:0-3321 GCA_041310125.1 Syntrophaceae bacterium
GTTGTGTACCGCAAAGGTCTGTCCGATCAATTCCGGGGTTATCGTAGAACGCCGGGACCAGGTCTTGATGACCGCCTTGTTCCCCGTGGACTCCTGTCTTCTGACTTTTTCCAGAAGCCTTTCCTCAATGAATGCACCCTTCTTAATTGAACGTGCCACCTTTTAACCTCTTCTTTTTACGATATATTTATCGGTACTTTTATTTACGCGCGTCTTATGGCCCTTGGTAGGCACACCCCAAGGGGTACAGGGATGACGCCCTCCGGAAGACTTGCCCTCGCCGCCCCCCATCGGGTGGTCGACCGGGTTCATGACGACGCCCCGGACCTTAGGCCGCCGGCCCATCCAGCGCGTCCTTCCCGCCTTGCCGATGCTCAGATTTTCATGATCGATGTTTCCGACCTGCCCGATCGTGGCCTTGCACTCCAGAAAAACCTTCCGGACCTCACCGGAGGGCAGGCGAACCTGCGCGTAACCCGACTCCTTGGCCATCAGCTGACCGTACGCGCCAGCGGAACGGATCAGCTGCGCCCCCCGACCCACCTTGAGCTCCAAATTGTGGATGAGGGTCCCCAGGGGGATATTTTTCAGGGGAATGGTATTCCCCGGCTTGATGTCGACATTTTCGCCGCTGACCAGAGAGTCCCCGACGGAAACCCTGGCCGGAGCGATGATGTATCTCTTTTCGCCGTCGACATAGTTCAGCAGGGCGATTCTCGACGAGCGGTTGGGATCGTATTCGATGGCGCCGACACGGGCCGGAATCCCTTCCTTGTCTCTCCTGAAATCAATCAGCCTGTAGCGGCGCTTGTGACCTCCCCCGATGTGGCGGCTCGTCAAACGGCCGTAGTTGTTGCGGCCACCCGTCTTTTTCAGCGGACGCAAAAGGCGCTTTTCAGGAACGGCCCGGGTAACCTCTTCAAAGTCCGAACAGGTCTGAAACCTTCTTGCCGGCGACGTTGGTTTGTATTTTTTGATTCCCATCCCCTCTATTTCCTCATCCCCGCTGCCTTCCGTCGTGATTCGAAGACAGGTTACACACCTTCCATCATCTCAATCCGGTTGCCGGGAGCCAGGGTCACGATCGCCTTCTTCCAGGAACGTCTTGTTCCGACGATCTTCCCCGTTCTCTTCTTCTTGCCGCAGACATTCATCACCCGAACGTTTTGCACCTTGACCTTGAAGAGCTTCTCGATCGCCTGACCGACCTCGATCTTGTTCGCGCTTGGATGCACCTCGAAGTTGTACTGATTCGCCGCATCTCTCGCAACCGTGCTCTTCTCCGTGATCAGCGCCTTTTTGATGACTTGATGCATTTCCATTATGATATCAACGCCCCTTCGATGTTCTTAATAGAGGGTTCGAAAAAAACCACGTGATCGTATTTCAGCAGATCGTAGACATTGATCCCTTCCGACCGGACCATCTTGACCCGGGGGATGTTCCGAGAGGATTTCTCGAGGATGGGTTGCGCTCCGTCCGTGACGAAAAGGACCTTGTCGAATCCGAAGCGGTCGATCAGCTCCTGGAATCTTTTCGTCTTGACCTCCTCCATGGGGAAGTCCCGGAGGACGACCATCCGTTCCTCCTTGAACTTCATGCTCAAAGCGGAAATCAGCGCCGTCCTTCTCACCTTTTTGGGAACCTTAAAGGCATAACTGCGGGGTGAGGGTCCGAAAACGGTCCCGCCGCCCCTCCAGATCGGAGAACGCGAATGGCCGGATCTCGCCCGCCCGGTTCCCTTCTGACGCCAAGGTTTCTTCCCCCCGCCGCGGATATCGCTTCGGCCCTTGGTGGCGGCCGTCCCGCTTCTCCGGGATGCCATCTGCATCCGCACCACCTCGTAAATCGCGCCCTCATGGATCGGCGCGCCGAACACTGCTTCGCTCAGCTCGATCTCCGAGACCCTGTTTTTTTCTATGTCGTACACACCCGTTACTGGCATCTTCACCACCTCAGGATCGAGCTTATTGGCCCTTCTTGACCGCCGGCTTGATCAGGACAAATCCGTTCTTGCAGCCGGGGACCGCGCCCCGGACCAGGATCACGTTCATTTCCGGCCGGACTTCCCATACCAGCAGGTTCTGGATGGTTTTTCTGTCGCTTCCCATGTGTCCGGGGAGTTTCGTTCCCTTGAACACCCTTGCCGGATCGGCACTCGCGCCGATGGATCCGGGGGCCCTGTGGAACATCGAGCCATGGGTCGCCCTGCCGCCGCTGAATCCGTGACGTTTCACGACACCCGCAAAACCCTTGCCCTTTGTCGTCCCGACAATATCCACGAAATCCCCGGGGGCAAAGAGGTCCGCCGTGAATTCCTGACCCGGCTCGCATCCCTCCGGATCGATCTGGAACTCTCTGAGAATACGGAACATCCCCTTATCCGCCTTCCGGAAGTGACCCTGCAGGGGTTTGCTCACGTTCTTCTGTTTGACGCGGCCATAACCGAGCTGCAGAGCGTCATATCCGTCCTTTTCCAAGGTTTTCTTCTGGATCACCACGGAAGGCTCCACCTCGATGACCGTCACGGGAACGGAAATCCCCTCTTCCGAGAACACCTGGGTCATCCCCAGTTTTCTGCCGATCAGTCCTTTTCTCATTATCCTTCTCTTCTATCCCAGTAGTGCCCTCGCCGGGAAGCTTCAAACGAGGGGACACTTCCGAAGTACTGCCTGCATTAGAGCTTGATCTCGACATCCACTCCCGCCGACAGATCGAGCTTCATCAGGGCATCCACCGTCGCCTGGGTCGGCTCGACGATGTCGATCAGCCTCTTGTGCGTCCGGATTTCAAACTGCTCCCTCGATTTCTTGTCCACGTGCGGCGACCGGTTGACGCAGTATTTGTTGATCTCCGTCGGCAGGGGGATCGGGCCGGCGACGCGAGCGCCGGTCCTCTTCGCGGTTTCCACGATGTCCTCCACCGAACGATCCAGCAGCTTGTAGTCGTAAGCCTTCAACCGAATTCTGATTTTCTGATCTTTCATGGTTTCAACCAACCCGATTCCAAGGATGTCCTATTCGATGATCTTGCTGACCACTCCCGCACCCACGGTACGGCCTCCTTCACGGATCGCAAACCGGAGCTGTTCCTCCATGGCGATGGGTGTGATCAGGGTCACTTCCATTTCGACGTTGTCGCCGGGCATGACCATCTCCACGCCTTCCGGCAGGATTGCAACACCGGTCACGTCCGTGGTCCGGAAATAGAACTGGGGACGGTAGCCGTTGAAGAAGGGAGTGTGTCGCCCGCCTTCTTCCTTCGTCAGAACGTACACCTGGGCTTTGAACTTGGTGTGGGGCGTAATGGATCCGGGCTTAG
>JBFYYH010000193.1:0-6157 GCA_041310125.1 Syntrophaceae bacterium
CGCCGCGGGCTACCTGGAACTCGCACTGGGGGAAGACCGGATCGGCCAGTGCGTCGCCGGGGAGGAGCTGGCCCGGGCCTGCCCCTCGACCTTCCTTTCGGCCATGTCCTCGGCCACCACATTCGGGAGGGCCCTTCGGCTCTTCGGCACGGAGGAACAGAGAGGGAAACTCCTCCCGCTACTGGCCTCGGGGGAGAAGATCGGCGCCTTCGCCTGCACGGAAGCGGAGGCGGGATCGGACCTGGCCGGGATGAAGACAACGGCGGAGAAGCGAAGCGGAAGCTGGATTCTCCGGGGGGAGAAGGATCTCGTCACAAACGCCCCCCTTGCGGATGCGTTCCTGGTTCTCGCCTGGACCGATCCGAATGCCGGACTGGCGGGCGGAACGACCCTCTTTCTGGTCGACCGCTCCGCGGAGGGGATCTCGATCGGTGCACCGGTCGAAACCATGGGCCTGCGCGGCGCCCTGACGGCGCCGATTCGCCTGGAGAACTGCGCCGTCGATGATCGGGCCATTCTCGGCGGCCTCAGCGGCGGCGGCTGGGGCCAGATGCTCCGGGTCCTGGAGGAGGTCAAGCTTTCCCTCTCGGCCCTCTGCGTGGGAATCGGCATGGCCTGCATGGAGGAGTCGACGCGGCACGCGAAGGCCAGAAAGGCCTTCGGAAAGCCGATCGGCCTGCATGAGGGAGTCGGGGCGAAACTGGCCATCATGTTCACCCTCAACGACATCGGCCGGATGATGACCCTCCGGGCCGCGTGGGGCATGGAGCAGGGGGATCCGGAAAGTTCCGTGCTGGCCTCCTCCGCGAAGCTCTTCACGAGCGAGGCGGCGGGACGGATCGCCGATTTGGCAATGCAGATTCACGGAGGGCGCGGCTACCTCAAGGGGAGCGCCGTGGAGCGCCTCTACCGCGACGCCCGGTTCGCCGCGATCGCCTACGGCACCTCGGAGATGCAGCGGGCGTTCATCGCGAAGGAATGCCTCGACCGCTTCCGCGCCGCCTGAGAGGCTGTTGAAAAAGGCCCGTCTGCTCAAGTTGCGCCGCAAACCTCATCGCTCGACGGATTTGGACATCCGCCTCGCTCCGCGGTTTTTGCGCGCCTTGCACCTGTACTTTTTGAGCAGCCTGTCCCCGGCGGGTGTTTTCAACACCCTGTTCAATCGAGGCGGAGATCCGAAAGGCCGAACAGAGAGGTCGAAATCATGGACGATGAATATTTTACCGAGGAGCACCGGATCCTCCGGGAAAGCGTCCGGAAGTTTGTCGAGCGGGAGATTCGCCCCCACATCGACCGCTGGGAGGACGAGGAGCTCTTCCCCGCGGAGCTCTACAGGCGGTGCGGCGAGGAGGGGTTCCTCGGTCTCGGCTATCCCGAAGCCTGCGGGGGAACCCCCGGCGACCGCTTCATGTCGATCGTCTTCACGGAAGAGATGATCCGCTCAGGATCCGTGGGCCTGGTCGCCGGTCTCGGCAGCCACGCGATCGCCATGCCTCCTGTCGTCCACCTGGGGACGGAGGAGCAGAAGCAGCGGTTTCTCGCGCCGGTCATCCGCGGCGAGAAGATCGCCGCGCTCGCCATCACGGAACCGAACGCGGGCTCCGATGTGGCCAACATCCGCACCCGGGCCCTCCGCGACGGCGACGCGTACATCGTCAACGGCTCGAAGACCTTCATCACGAGCGGCTGCCGGGCGGATTTTCTCACGACGGCCGTCCGGACCGGCGAGCCCGGATACAAGGGAGTCAGCCTCCTGGTAATCGAGAGCGGGACTCCCGGATTTTGCGTCGCGAAGAAACTCCGGAAAATGGGCTGGAACGCCTCGGACACGGCGGAGCTCAGCTTCACCGACTGCCGCGTGCCGGCGGAGAATCTCCTCGGCGGGGAAGGCCAGGGATTCCTCGGCATCATGGCCAACTTCCAGAACGAGCGCCTGGCGATCGCCGTGATGGCCCACGCCGTGGCGGCCCTGGCGCTGGAGGAATCGATCCGCTACGCCAGGAGCCGGGAGGCCTTCGGCCGGACCCTTTCGGGCTTTCAGGTCACCCGCCACAAGCTCGTCGACATGGCCACCCTCACGGAGGTCGCCCGGGAGTTCAACTACCGGGTCGCGGCCCGGATGGAGGCCGGGAAGGATTCCGTCCGGGAGGTCTCGATGGCGAAGAACTTCGCCTGCCAGGCCTGCGACCGGGTGGTCTACGATGCGGTCCAGATTCACGGCGGTTACGGATGCGCCCGGGAATACCTGGTAGAAAGGCTCTACCGCGATTCCCGGATTCTCTCCATCGGCGGCGGCACGACCGAGATCATGAAGGAGATCATCGGCCGGGTGTCGCAGTTCTGATCGTCCCCGTCCCATTCTCACGGGAACACCTGAAGAATTCGTAAAAAGTCGCAAAAGCCTTGAATCTGGGACGGCTTCGTAAAAAGCCCGCAGGCAAGGCGCGCGAACCCGGAGGAGTGAGGCGTACTTTGCCGTACGCTGCAACGACGAGGGGTGAAACGCAACGCAGCATCCGGACTTGTTACGAAGCCGTCAAACTTCCCGGCGGAATCGGGCGCGCTTTCGCTTGGATCCCCGCGGAAAGCAACCCGGAACCCGCGACAATGTTCAAGGATAACGTACAGATCTTGCACCCGAAACCGATTGACAGACCGGAGCCCTTCCCCTATACTTCCGGCGAGCGAGAAGGAGATCCTCGGGCATGCGGGTGAATCCGGAAGGGCGGGAGGGAAACGTGCGCAAGACGAAGCTGGTGATCACTGCGGGACCGGCCCTGTTCAACGGAGGGCCGCTGAGGGAGTGCCTGGCGCTGGCCGACGTGATCCGCATCAACGCCAGCCATTCCACGCCGGAGGAAAGGACCCCGGCCCTCGCCCTCATCCGGGAGACGACGCGGGAACTGGGCCGGGAGATCCCGGTCCTCCTCGATCTCCAGGGTCCAAAATGGCGGATCGGCCAGATGGAAGCCAGTCAGGAAATGGCCGACGGATCGACGGGCGCGCTCCACGCGCCGGACAATCTGCCGCCGAAAGGCTACGCCTGGACCGCGCCCCTGCCCCATCCCGAACTGTTCGCCGGCGCGGAAACGGGACAGATCTGGGTTCTGGACGACGGGGCCCTCAAACTTCAGGTGAAGCGGGTGCTCCCGGACTACATCGAATTCAACACCCTCATCGGGGGCGCCCTCAAATCCCGCAAAGGCATCCAACCCATCGGCCTGGACGTGGCCTTCGACCCGATCACCCCGAAAGACCTGGAGGACATCCGCTGGGGCGTCTCCCAGGATGTGGATCTGTTCGCCCAGAGCTTCGTCCGCAGGGCGGACGACCTCCGGGCGCTGGAAGGGCGGATCCGGGATTGGGGGGGACATCAGCCGATCATCGCGAAGATCGAACATCCGCGGGCCCTGGAGAATCTGGATGAAATCCTGGACGTCGCCTGGGGCGTGATGGTGGCCCGGGGCGATCTGGGGGTGGAACTCGGTGTGGAGAAGGTGCCGACCCTGCAGAAGCGCATCATCCGGAGGGCGCGGATGGCGTTGAAGCCCGTCATCACGGCCACCCAGATGCTCGAGAGCATGATCGAGAATCCCCAGCCCACGCGGGCCGAGGCCAGCGATGTGGCCAACGCCATCTGGGACGGGACGGACGGCGTCATGCTGAGCGCCGAGAGCGCCGCCGGCAGGCACCCTCTGGAAGCGGTCCGCTGGCTGGCGCGCATCGCCGAGGATGCGGACGCCCACTACCGGCCGCGCATGGGGCGCTTCGCCGATTCCCTGAACGAGAAACTCCGGGGAAGCACCGAGGTCTCGCTGGCCTTTGCCGCCTGCCGGACGGCGGAGGAGATCGGCGCGAAGCTCATTGTGGTCTTCACGGAGGGCGGCGGCAGCGGCCGCATGGTCAGCCGCCTCTCGGCCAACGTACCGGTGCTCGGGATCACCTCCGATCTGCACAACGCCCGCCGTCTGGGGCTGCTGCGCGGGGTCAGCGCCCTGCACGTCACCCGGACCGACTCCTCCGACGTCATGATGGACCGGGTGGAGCGGGAATTGCTCCAGCGCGGAGAGGTCCGCCCCGGGGAAAAGGTCGTCTTCACTCTGGGCCTTCCCCTCTGGAAGGCCGGAACCACCAACACCATGAAGGTGGTGACCCTCGGGGCGTGAGTTGCCGGAAGGAGAAAGGACGCCTCCCGGGAGATCCGGATCCGCAGCGTCATGCGGGAAAGAGCCAGTGCGCAAACTGCGCGTCGCGGCCGGAGACGATCTCGCCCATCCGCGAGGCCATCCTCCGCGTGACCGGGCCGGGAACCTCCTGGAGGACCCTCTCCCCCATCTGCCGAACCGGGAGGAGCTTGGTGGTCGTTCCGGAGAAGAAGACCTCTTCCGCCGCGCCGAGAAGCTCCGGTTCCAGGCGCCCGGCAAAGGTTTCGATTCCCATCGTCCCCGCCACCTCCAGAATCGTCCTGCGGGTGATGCTGTTGAGGATGGTCCCCAGGGACGGCGTCAGGAGGCGTCCCTCCCGGACCAGGAAAAGGGATTCCGTCCCCCCTTCGGCGAGACAGCCCCGCGTATCGAGCAGGATCGCGTAATCAAAGCCGAGATTCCTCGCCTCCGTCCGGGCGACGATCCCGTTCATGTAGTTGGCCGCCACCTTGGCCTCGATGGGGACGGTCTGCGGGTCGAGCCTTCTCCAGCGCGAAACGCAGGCCGTCACGCTCCCCTCCCCCGCCTGCGCCCGTTCTCCGAGGTCCCCCTCCAGGTCGAACACGAAGACGGCCACCTGAAAGCGCTTCCCGGGCGGCAGGATCTTGAATGCGATCTCGGGATAGAACCCCATCATCTTGATCACCCCCTGCCGGAGACCGTTTTTCCGGATCGTCTCCAGGACGGCCTCCCGCAGCGCCGCGGCAGAGAGGGGCGGCTCCATGTCCAGCAGGGCGGCGGAATTCAGGAAGCGGGCGACATACTCGTCCAGTCGGAAAACGGCCGGTCCCGTCTTCGTCTCGTGAAACCCGATCACCTCGAAGATGGCCGAGCCCCGCCCGACGCTGTGGCTCATGATGTGGATCTTCGCCTCTTCCCAGAGACAATATTTTCCGTCCAGATAGATCACGCGCTCCTTCAACATCCCGAAACCTCCCCAAGGCTCCGTCCGAGAAACGGGCGGCAGCGGTTCATGACATTCTCCGACAATCCAAGGTCAGCCCTCCGACAGAACACCGCGAAAATCCAGGACGCCGGCGGCGGAGGAAAAGGATGGCATTTTCCCCGAATTCTGCTATCCATAGGCGGCGCCTCGAACCCGCCGGCGTTCACGGCGGCGCGCACTGTAGCAGATCAGAGGGAGGATTACAACCTTTTGAAGAACCATCCGGAGATGAGGAAATGCCTTGTCACCCTGGAAGGGGTCACACTGCGCGTCGGTGCGGAGCTTCTTCTCCCCGACACATCCTGGGAGATCAGGGCCGGTGAAAACTGGGCGATCCTGGGGCCCAACGGGTCGGGGAAATCGGCCCTGGCGAGGGCCATCAAGGGGGATGTTCCGTACGTGCGGGGGAAACTGATCCGCCATGATCCGGAGACGCGGGGGGAAAGGATCGGGTACGTCTCCTTCGAACTCCAGGAGGAGATCCTGCTCCGGGAGGAGCGCTTCGAGGATTCCCGCTTCTTCAGCGGCAATCCGGGGCATCCCCTCACGGCGGGGGAGATTCTCCGCGAGAAAGGGTCGGATGCGACCGTCTTCGACTGCGTCGCCCGGCGGATGGAAATCCTCCCCCTGCTCGGCCAGGGCATCCGGACCCTCTCCAACGGGGAGATCCGGAAGGTCCTGCTCGCCCGGGCCCTTCTCCTTTCCCCAAAGCTGCTGATCCTCGACGAACCCTTCGCAGGCCTGGACACCGAAAACCGGAAGGCCGTGGCCGACGCGATCTCCTCGCTCATCGAGAGGGGCACCCAGGTGATCCTCGTCACCCATCGCCCGGAGGAGGTGATCCCCGGAATCTCGCACGTGATCCTGATCGGGAGAGGAAAGGTCATCGATGCCGGACGGCGGGGAAAGGTCCTCACCCCTTTTCGGATCCGCTCCCTGTCCGCCGCCCGGGCGAGCCGGTGCGGATTTTCCCTGCCGCGGCCGTTTCCGCGGACCGAATCCCGGT
>JBFYYH010000194.1:0-5953 GCA_041310125.1 Syntrophaceae bacterium
ATCGATTTGCCCTTCCAGGTCCCCAGGAAGATGTCCTGGTTTCCGAGGGTGAGCTGGACGTCGATCAGGTCGTCCCCCTCGTCGACGGAGATCGCGATGATCCCGCCCGAACGGGGGTTGGAGAAGGCGGACAGCTCCGTTTTCTTGATCGTCCCCTTGCGGGTGACCATGACGACCGACCTCTCCCCGCTGAACTCGCGCACGGCAAGGACGGCCGCGACTTTCTCCCCGTCCACCATGTTGATCAGATTGACGATCGCCTTGCCCTTCGCGGCCCGTCCCGCCTGGGGGATCTGGTAGACCTTCAGCCAGTAGACGCGGCCGCGCGAGGTGAAGACCAGGACGTAGTGGTGGGTGGAGGCGATGAAGATCCGCTCCACGAAGTCCTCCTCCTTCGTCCCCATCCCGATCTTGCCCTTGCCGCCCCGGCGCTGGCTCTTGTAGAGGCTCACCGGGTTCCTTTTGATGTAGCCGGCGTGCGAGACGGTGACGACCATGTCCTCCTCGACGATCATGTCTTCGATGTCGATCTCCTCGGAGCTGAAGACGATCTCGGTGCGCCGCTCGTCCCCGTAGCGGGCCCGGATCTCCTCGAGCTCGGAGACGATCACGTCGAGCACCTTCTGCGGGTCGTCGAGGATCCCCTGAAGCGTCAGGATCAGGGAGGAGATCTCCGCGTATTCCGCGTCGATCTTCTCCCGTTCGAGCCCCGTCAGTCGCTGGAGTCGCATCTCGAGGATCGCCCTGGCCTGGAGGTCGCTCAGGCCGAAGCGGCTGCACAGGGCGGCGGCGGCCTCCAGGGGGTTTCCGGAGGCCTTGATGACGGCGATCACCTCGTCGATCCGGTCCAGGGCGATGATCAGCCCCTCCAGGATGTGGGCCCTCTCCCGCGCCTTACCGAGATCGAATTGGGTCCGCCGGATCACCACCTTTTTCCGGAACGCGAGAAAGCTCTGGAGAACCTCCTTGAGGTTGAACACGCGGGGCTGACCGTTGTCGATCGCCAGCATGATGATCCCGAAAGTGGACTCCATCTGGGTGTGCTTGTAGAGCTGGTTGAGGACGACCGCTGAGACCTCGTCCTTCTTCAGGTCGAGGACGACGCGGATCCCCTCCCGGTCCGACTCGTCTCGCAGATCCGCGATGCCGCCGATCTTCTTCTCCTTGACCAGCTCCGAGATCTTCTCGATCAGGTTCGCCTTGTTGACCTGGTAGGGGAGCTCCGTCACCACAATGCTCTCCCGGTCGTTCCGGGGGTTCTTCTCGATCAGGGCGCGCGCCCGCACCCGGATGATCCCCCGTCCCGTCCGGTAGGCGGAGAGGATCCCCTCCCGGCCGTTGATGAAGCCGGCGGTCGGGAAGTCCGGTCCCTGGATGATCTGGATCAGGCCCTCGACGCCGATCTCCGGGTCGCGGATCAGGGCGATCGTTCCGTCCACCACCTCCCGGAGGTTGTGGGGAGGGATGTTCGTGGCCACGCCGACGGCGATTCCCCCGGTGCCGTTCAGGAGCAGCAGCGGGATCTTCGCAGGCAGGACGGTCGGCTCCTCCATCGATTCGTCGTAGTTGGGGATGAAATCGACGGTGTTCTTCTCCAGATCCCCGAGGAGCTCCTCGGAAATCCGGGCCATCCGGACCTCGGTGTACCGCATCGCGGCGGGGGGATCCCCGTCGATCGAGCCGAAATTGCCCTGGCCGTCGACGAGCAGGTAGCGCATCGAGAAGTCCTGGGCCATCCGGACCATGGTGTCGTAGGCCGCCTGGTCCCCGTGGGGATGGTACTTGCCGATGATATCCCCGACGATCCTCGCCGATTTCTTGTAGGCCTTGTTCCAGCGGTTCCCCATCTCGCTCATGGCGAAGAGGACCCGTCGGTGGACGGGCTTCAGGCCGTCCCGGACATCCGGGATGGCCCGGCCGATGATGACGCTCATCGCGTAGTCCATGTAGGACTTCTTCATCTCGTCTTCGATGTTGATGGCGATGTTCTTCTGGTAAAGCGGTTCCATGAAATTCAACAGCTCCTTTAAAAGAAAGACGGCGTTCCTATTCTACGTTTGCGAAGCGGGGTATTTCGCCCGGGCGCATTGGAGATTTTTCGGGCACCGTGCCACCGCAGCGGAGCGCCCGTCGGGAAAACTGTCTGAGCGCCGTCAGGCGCGAGTTTTTTCCCGGCAGCGAAGCGAGGATGAGCATGGTCGAAAAATGTCCAGCGCCTCGGCGAAATCCCCCGCTTTGTGTCCCCGCTGTTTATACATCCAGATTCGAGGCGTACAGGGCGTTTCGGTAGATGAAGTCGCGCCGGGGCTCCACCTGGTCCCCCATCAGGGTCGTGAAGATCTCGTCGGCCGCGACGGCGTCCTCGATGCGCACCTGGAGGAGCGTCCGCTTCTCCGGATCCATCGTCGTCTGCCAAAGCTGCTCCGGGTTCATCTCGCCCAGACCCTTGTAGCGCTGGACGGTGAAGCCCTTCTTCCCGGCGCTGACCACAAAATCAACGAGGGACGCCAGGCCGGGGACGGTTTCGGGGGCCTTGCCCTGCGCCCCCTCGCCCTCCTCGAAACCCACCCGGTAGGGAGGCTCGCCGAGGACGGACAACTGGTTCAGGAGGGCGCGGATCTCCGAGAACTTCGGCAGCCGAAGGACGCCCCGGTCGATGCAGGTGGTCTGGATCTGGCTGTTTCTCCGGATGCGGAAGACCATCTTCCAGTGCCCGTGCTCCTGGTCCATCTCGGTGTCGGCGCCCTCGAGAAGCTCTCCCAGGGCCATCGCCGTCCTTTTGGCCACCTTCGCCAGCGCCTCTTCCGTCCGGAAATCCTCCTCCGCAAGGGCCGGGTCTCCCGCCAGAATCCGGATCACCTCGCGGTTCTTCTCCTCCTTTTCGAACTTGTCGAGGATCGTCTCGAGCCGCATCGCCTTGCGGATCAGGCCGAGGAGCCGGTTGCCCGTGATCGTCTGCGCGGTGCCGTTGCCCGTCTGCAGGCGAACCCGGTTCACCCCGCTTTCGAGGATGTATTCCTTCATCGTCTCCTCGTTGTGAATGTAGATCTCCTGTTTGCGGTCGCTGATCTTGAAGAGGGGCGGCTGGGCGATGTAGAGGTGCCCCCGCTCGACCAGCTCCTTCATCTGGCGGAAGAAGAAGGTCAGCAGGAGCGTACGGATGTGGAGGCCGTCCACGTCGGCGTCGGTCATGATGATCACCTTGTGGTAGCGGAGGCGGCTGATGTCCTGGTCTTCCTCGCCGATTCCCGCGCCGAGGGCGGTGATGATCACCTTGAGCTCCTCGTTCTGGAGCATCTTGTCGAAACGGGCCTTCTCGACGTTGAGCACCTTGCCCCGGAGCGGCAGGATCGCCTGGTTCTTCCGGTCGCGTCCCTGCTTGGCGGAGCCGCCGGCGGAATCCCCCTCGACGAGGTAGATCTCGCGGCGGGCGGGGTCCTTCTCCTGGAAGTCGGCCAGCTTTCCCGGCAGGGCGCCGACCTCGAGGGCGGTCTTCCGCCGGGTCAGCTCGCGCGCCCGCCGGGCCGCCTCCCGCGCCCGGGCCGCGTCGAGACATTTCCCGAGAAGCTGCTTCGCGACGGACGGGTTCTCTTCCAGGTAGCTGCTGATCTTGTCGTAGACGATCCCCTCCACGAGGCCCTTCACCTCGCTGTTTCCGAGCTTCGTCTTGGTCTGCCCCTCGAACTGGGGGTTGCGGATCTTGACGCTGATCACGCAGGCCAACCCCTCGCGCAGGTCCTCCCCCTTGAGCGACTCCTTCCCGTTTTTGAGGATGTTGTTGCTCGTGGCGTAGTTGTTGAAGGCCCGGGTGAGGGCCGAACGGAAGCCGATCAGGTGCGTGCCGCCCTCGGTCGTGTTGATGCTGTTGGCGAACGAGAAGATGTTTTCCGCGTAGGTGTCGTTGTACTGGAGCGCCACTTCCACCAGGCAGTCCTCGCGGCTCCCGGTGATCAGGATCGGATTCTTGTGGAGGACCTTCTTGTTGCGGTTGATGTATTCCACGAACGAGACGATCCCGCCCTTGTAGAAATACTCGCTTGTCCGGTCGCTCCGTTCGTCGATCAGGGTGATTTTCACCCCGGAATTCAGGAAGGAGAGCTCGCGAAAACGGTTGGCGAGCGTCTCATAGATGAATTCCAGATCCTCGAAGATCTCGTCATCCGGTTTGAAGGTGATCTTCGTACCGCGGCTCTTCGTCTTTCCGACCCTCTCGAGAGGGGCCGTCGGGACCCCGCGGACGTAGGTCTGGGTATAAACGCCGCCGTCTCTGCGCACCTCCAGCTCCAGATAGGAGGAAAGGGCGTTCACCACGGAAACGCCGACGCCGTGGAGGCCGCCGGAGATCTTGTAGCTGTCGTTGGAAAAATTCGCCCCGGCGTGGAGTTTCGTCAGGGCCACCTCTGCGGCCGAAACCCCTTCCGTTCTGTGGATGTCCACGGGGATTCCCCGCCCGTTGTCGTCGACCGTGATGCTGTTGTCCACGCGGATCTTGATGAGGATGTTGTCGCAGAAACCGGCAGAGGCCTCGTCGATGCTGTTGTCCACCACCTCGTACACCAGGTGGTGCAGGCCGTCCCGGCCGGTGCTTCCGATGTACATCGCCGGACGCTTCCGGACCGCCTCGAGACCCTCCAGCACCTTGATGCTGTCAGCCCCGTAATGTTCATTCATTTCTTGATTCTCGATTTCCATTCCCTCTTTTCCCGTTTTTCTTGGTTGTTATCCGCTACAGTTTTAAAGGCATCACAATACAGAAGTAGTGGTCGTTTCCGGCCGACCGGATCACCCCGGGCTTCATTCCGGCCCCGATCTCGAATTCCACCCCCTCCTCATCGATCACCTCAACGGCATCGGCAAGATAGTTCACGTTGTAGCCGGTGCTTCTCTCTTCCCCCGCATAGGAAACCTCGATCTCGTCGTTGGCCTCCCCCACGTCCGGGTTGGTCGAATTCAGGACGATCTTCCCTTCGGAAACCGACACGATCACACCATTGTACCGCTCCGAGGAAATGACGCTCATCCGCCGCAGGGCATGGAGGAATTTATCCCGGTCCACCGGAACCAGGATCCCTCTTTCCGCAGGAATCACCCGCCGGTAGTCCGGATACTCCCCGTCGACCAGGCTGACCTTCAGAAGGGAGTGATCGGTCCGAACCAGCAAAGCCCCCTGGCGGATCCCCAAAAAAACGTCTCCGACGGCATCTTCCACCATGCGGCGGATTTCACCAACCCCTTTTCTCGGGATGATCACCCCTTTTTCCATCTCGATAAATTCTTTCCCTTCCACCGGAGATTTCATCAAAGAGAGCCGATGACCGTCCGTCGCCACCATCCTGATCCAGACGACCCCCTCCAGCTTTTCCGTCTCCAGAAGGACCCCATTGAGGGTTCTTCTGGTCTCGTCCATCGACAGGGCAAAGGCCGTTTTCCGGATCAACTCCTTCAGGACCCCTCCCCGGACCCCGTACATCGGAACCCCCTCCTCGTCCGCGACCGCAGGATAATCATCCGCCGGTATCCCTGGAATCCGGTAAACCGCCTTGTTGCAGGTCAGGGCCACCACATCCCGATCGCCGAGGGAGACATGAATCGTCTCCCCCTGAATCTCCCGGACCATTTCATAGAGCTTCCGGGCCGAGAGCGTGATCTCCCCCTCGCGGAGGACGTCCGCCTCATAGTCCGCCACAAGACCGATCTCCCGGTCCGTCGCCATGATCGTGAGCTTCCGCTCACGGGTCCGGAGCAGAAGATTGCTCAGGATCGGCATGGTCGTCTTCTTTTCCACAATCCCCAGCGTCTTCTGAATACCTGACAGAAAAAGTTCCCTTTTCACATTAAATTCCATATTCACCCCCATCCTTTCCACATCATCCACAGGTTATCTTTTTATAGGAGCCCTCTCTTATTAAAAGAAATAGTAGTAGAAATAGGTCCTGTGCAAAGGGTTCACAAC
>JBFYYH010000195.1:0-7411 GCA_041310125.1 Syntrophaceae bacterium
AAACCGCACATCCGTTTCCCGGGCATTGAGCGGATTGCATGAAGGAGCTTTCTGCGAAGCCTTCCCCTGGGAAACGTTTTGACGACGGGTTTTGGGAACAATGACGGAGATCAAGATCTGCGGAATCACGAACGTCGAGGACGCCCTCTGCGCCGCCGACTGCGGGGCGGACGCGGTTGGCTTCATCTTCCATCCGGCGAGCCCCCGTTTCATCCCGCCGGAACAGGCGAAAGGCATCGCGAATGCGCTGCCTGAGGGAATCGCCCGGGTCGGCGTCTTCGTCAACCGCTGCGCGGCGGAAGTGGAGCGGATCGCGGAGGCGTGCGGTCTGGACTTCATTCAGCTCCACGGCGATGAGCCTCCGGAGTTCTGCCGCCTCTTCCCGCCCGGGCGTGTCATCAAGACCGTCTTCCCCCGACGGATGGACGATCTCCAGATGCTCGCCCCCTACAAGGTCAGGGCTTTCCTGATCGATTCACGGACGGACGGCCTTTACGGCGGGACGGGAAGGTCGGCCGACTGGGAGCTGGCGGCCCGCCTGCGGGAGGCGCACCCGATGATCCTGGCGGGCGGACTCAACGAGGGGAATATCCACGAGGCGCTCTCTTCCGTCGCTCCGCACGCGGTGGACATCAACAGCGGGATCGAACGGGCACCGGGGATCAAGGATCACGAACGGATGAAGCGGATGGTCGAGATCATCCGCCGGGCGGTCGCTCCGGGGCCGAAGGTCATCTTTGCCGCGCAAAGGCGCGCGACCGGGAGAAGCGCCGGCGGATGAGCGGCCCAGAAGTCATGGTGCGATCCGGGAGAGAAAAACGAGGAAATTGGATCGGAGATGTGTTAAAAGATTGGGGATCGTGGATACAGTTCGAGAGGAGGCACCAAAGAACAGGAGGGAATGGTTCGATGACGGACGATCAATGCCACGCCAGGAGGATTGACGAGATCATCGGCGAATTGCAGACGCATATCGACCACGGTCTGAGCAGCCGCGAGGCGGCCGAAAGGCTGCAAAAACACGGCCCCAACGAACTCACGGAAAAGCCCCGACCGGGGTTCTTCAAACTGCTCCTCGACCAGTTCAACAATTTCCTCGTCATCATCCTGATCGTCGCCGCGGTGATCACCCTTTTCCTCGGCGAGTACATCGACGCGATCGCCATTACCGTCATCGTTGCCCTCAACGCCGTGGTCGGGGTGGTCCAGGAGTCGAAGGCGGAAAAGGCAATCGCCGCTCTCCAGAAGATGGCCGCTCCCAACGTCCAGGTCCTCCGGGACGGCGAACAGAGTACGATCCCCGCCCGGGAGCTGGTCGTCGGCGACATCGTCATTCTCGAGGCGGGCAACTACATCCCCGCCGACATGCGCCTCGTCGAAAGCGTCAACCTCAAGGTGGAGGAGGCCTCGCTCACCGGAGAATCGGTGCCCGTGGAAAAGAACGCGGCGGTGGTCCTGGACAAGGACATCCCCCTGGGCGACCGCAAGAACAGCGTCTTCATGAGCACCCTGATCACCTACGGCCGCGGCAGGGGCCTGGTGACGGGCACCGGAATGCACACCCAGATCGGCCTGATCGCCGAGATGCTCCAGTCCTACGAGGCCGAGGCGACACCCCTCCAGCAGAAGCTGGAGCATCTGGGCAAGATCCTCGGCACGATCTGTTTGGCGATCTGCGCCGTCGTCTTCATCTATGGCCTCTTCCGAGACACGCACCTCTCCAGCGTCTTCGAGATCGGCTTTTGGAACTACCTCTCCGCCGAAAAGGCCGACATCATCAACCTCTTCATGGTCGCCGTCAGTCTGGCGATCGCCGCCGTCCCGGAGGGGCTGCCGGCGATCGTGACCATCTGCCTGGCCCTGGGTATGCAGCAGATGATCAAGCGTCACGCCCTGATCCGCAAGCTACCCGCCGTGGAGACCCTGGGCTGCACCACGGTGATCTGCTCCGACAAGACCGGAACCCTCACACAGAACAAGATGACCGTCTTGCAGGGATGGGCGGGGGGCAAGCGCTTCCGGGTCAGCGGTGACGGCTACGACCCGAGCGGATCGTTCTCGCTGGACGCCCGGCCCCTGGATCCCGCAGCCGATCCCGACATCTCGGTCCTGCTCCAGGGCAGCGTGCTGTGCAACGACGCGGCCCTCGAACAGAAAGAGGACGATTCGGGCGCCAAACACTGGCGGATCATCGGCGACCCCACGGAAGGGGCCATGGTCGTCGCGGCGGCCAAGGGCGGTCTCTGGCGCAAGGACCTCGAAAAGGTGTTTCCCCGCGTGAACGAGATTCCCTTCGATTCGGACCGCAAGCGGATGACGACGATCCACCGGGACGACCAGGCCGAGTGTCGCAAGGCGGCGCCGTCCGGTTTCGACTGCCCCCCCGTCATCGCCTTCGTCAAGGGGGCGCCGGATGTGATTCTGGATCTCTGCGGCCGCTTCCTGAGGGATGGGAAACCGGTCGATCTGACGGAAAAACAACGCAAAGAGATCCTCGATCAGAATCACTCCCTGGCCAGTGACGCCCTGCGGGTCCTGGGGGTGGCCTACCGGCCCCTGTCGGAGATTCCCCCGGGGTGCGACTGCGTTCCCGATGAGATCGAACGGGATCTGACCTTCATCGGCCTGATGGGGATGATCGACCCGCCCCGTCCCGAGGTGATCGAGGCGGTGAAGCTGGCCGGTGGCGCGGGCCTCAAGAGCATCATGGTCACCGGAGACTACCGGGACACCGCCGAGGCGATTGCCGCCCAGATCGGCCTTCGGACCCCCGGCGGCCTGGTCCTCACCGGGGCGGACCTGGATCGGATCAGCAACGAGGAGCTGGCCGCCCAGGCGGACCGCGTGGACGTCTGCTGCCGCGTCTCGCCGGCCCACAAGACGAAGATCGTCGATGCCCTCAAGGCCCAGGGCCATATCGTGGCCATGACCGGCGACGGCGTGAACGACGCGCCGGCGCTGAAGCGGGCGAACATCGGCATCGCCATGGGAATCACCGGCACCGACGTCTCGAAGGAGGCGGCGGACATGGTCCTGACGGACGACAACTTCGCCAGCATCGTCGCGGCGATCGAACAGGGACGGATCATCTACGCCAACATCCGCAAGTTCGTCTACTTCCTCCTGGCCTGCAACGTGGGCGAGATCCTGATCGTCTTCGGCGCGATGCTGATGGGATTCCCGATCCCCCTGAAGCCCATCCAGCTGCTCTATCTGAACCTGGTCTCCGACGGGGCGCCGGCCCTGGCTTTGGGAATGGAAAAGGGCGAACCCGACACGATGACGGAACCGCCGCGCCCCCCGAAGGAACCCGTCATCAACCGGGACATGGCGATCGGCATCGGCGTCGTCGCTATCGTGGATGCGATTGCCATCCTCTCGGTCTTCTACCTGGCGATGCAGCGGTTCCCGGCCGATCTGGACCACAGCCGAACGATTGCCTTCGTCACCCTCTGCACCTCGGAGCTGCTCCGGGCCTACACCGCCCGGTCAGAGCACCACAGCGTCTTTTACGTAGGCCTTTTCTCCAACCGCTGGATGGTCTGGGCCACGTCCATCTCCTTTGCGCTGGTTCTGCTGATCGTCTACGTGCCTTTCCTGCGGCCCTTCTTCGACACGGTGCCGCTGACCACGGAAGAGTGGCTCTTCATGGCGCCCTTCTTCTTCGCCGCCCCGGTAGCGATGGAGCTGGTGAAGGTGTACCTCCGGAGCACGAAAATGAGGCGGGTCCCTGCGTAGAAGGCCCTTGCTTCCTGACCGGGCTTTCGCGATCCGGGAGCCCCGAGCGGTCGCCCCCGGGGTTTTCGTTTGACTCGCGGGGGGGTTTCCGATATAGGAAACCCCGTTCGAAAAGAGATCGCGCCACCCCCTGCGCAGCGAATCCTGTCCGGGCGGGGCAGCGCATTTTTTCGTGTTTTTTGGAGACGCAAAGTCATGAGAAGAACCTGTGAAAACTGGAAGCGGCATCTTCCCGCCGGGAAGTTCGGGGCGCACCTCTTCCCCGAATTCGAGAGACGGGCAAAGGCCGTTTCCGCGGAGGTTTTCCACGTGAAGACCGCCGCGGAGGCCGCGGAGGTGGTCTGCAATCTCGCCCGGTTCACCAACGCCAAGAAGGTTGTGTCCGTTCCCAGCCCCCTGCAGGAGGCGGCGGGCATCGACGCGGCCCTGAGGGAAATCGGCATCGAGGTCTACAGCGACCCGGCCGACATCGCAGCCCATGTCGCCACCGCCGACATCGGCCTCTCCGGCGTGGAGTTCGGCATCGCGGAGACGGGCAGCGTCTGCCAGGATGGCTACGCGATCGAAAGCCGCCTGGTCTCCACCCTCCCCCCGCTCCACGTGGCCTTTCTCGACAGCAGCCTCATCGTCCCGGGCATTATCGAGGCGTTCGAGGTCATCTCCCAACTGTTCGACCACGGCTACATCAGCTTCATCACCGGCCCCAGCCGGACGGCGGACATCGAGCGGGTGCTGACGATCGGCGTCCACGGCCCGAGCCGCTTCGTGATCATCGCCGTCGATGGGGAGGCGCAGGAAGGAGGGGCGGCATCATGACCGGCGAGAATCGGAACATTCGCAAGGAGATCCACGAGAAGCTCCAGGATGAGGCGCTGCGGGCCAACCTCGGACGGTTCGCCGAGGTCTACCCCTCGGTCCGCGCGGCGGCTCTGGAGAACGCGGGGGATGTCGAAGCGCTGAGGGAGGCGATCAAGCAGATGAAGGTCGACACGGTCGACCGGATCGAGGCCGTGGCCGACGCCTTTGAGGCCGCTGCCACCCGGCGCGGTGCGAAGGTCTTCCGCGCCGCCGACGGAGAGGCCGTCTTCGGCTACCTCATGGACCTCTGCAGGGAGAGAAACGTCAAGCGGATCGTCAAGTCCAAGTCGATGGCCTCCGAGGAGATCGACTTGAGCCCCTATTTCAAGAAAAAAGGCTTCCACGTCTGCGAATCGGACCTCGGGGAGTGGATCATCGAACTGGCCGGCCATAAGCCCTCCCACATGGTGATGCCCGCCATCCACCTGAGCCGCTACCAGGTCGCGGACTATTTTTCGAAGGAGCTCGACAAGGAGATTCCGCCGGACATTGCCTTCATGGTCCAGGCAGCGCGCCAGCGCCTGCGGGGGGAGTTCCTCAACGCCGACATGGGAATCTCCGGGGCGAACTTCGGCATCGCGGAGAACGGCGCGATCGGCCTGGTCACGAACGAGGGAAACGCCCGCCTTGTCACCACCCTGCCCCCGATCCACGTGGTCATCATGGGTTACGAAAAGCTGATCCCCAAGATTACGGACGCGGCGCTCATCCTGAAGCTCCTGCCCCGCGGCGCCACGGCCCAGCTCATGACGAGCTACATGACCCTGGTGGGGGGCCCCACCCCCGTGATGGTCAAGGAGGGGGAACGCTGGGTGGAAAAGACCCGGGAGATGCACATCATCCTTCTCGACAACGGACGGCTCAGGGCGGCAAAGGATGAGAAGTTCAAGCAGATCTTCCAGTGCGTCCGCTGCGCCTCCTGCCTGAACGTCTGCCCCGTCTACACCCTGGTCGGCGGCCACGTCTACGGCGGCCACACCTACGCCGGAGGGATCGGGGCGATCCTGACCGCCTTTCTGAGCGGGATGGCCGACTTCGAGAAGTTCCACGAACTCTGCATCGGCTGCCGCCGCTGCACCGAGGTCTGCCCGGGGAAGATCGACATCCCGGGCCTGATCGAGGAGCTGCGCGTCCGGGCGGTCAAGGAGCATGGCCTTCCCTTCGTCATGAAGCAGGTCTTCGAGAATGTGATGACCAACCGCAGGCTTTTTCACTCCCTCATGCGGGCCGCCTCGCTGGGGATGAAGCCGTTCGCCAAGGGGAACCTGATCCGCCACCTGCCTCTGTTCTTCTCCGGACTGGCGAAGGACCGGAGCCTGCCGACGATCGCGGACAAGCCCCTCCGGGACCGTCTGAAGACGCTCCTCCGGAAGCCCGACAATCCGATCGGCCGCGCGGCCTTCTTCAGCGGCTGCACGATGGATTTCGTCCTGCCGGAGACCGGGGAATCGGTCGTCAAGGTCCTCCAGGATCTCGGATACGAGGTCGTCTTCCCCATCGACCAGAGCTGCTGCGGCAAGCCCGTCAGCGCCACGGGGGATCTGGAGACGGCCCGGAAGATCGCCCGCCTCAATGTCCAGGCCTTTGAAAAAGAACCCGCCGATGCGATCATCACGGGCTGCCCGGCCTGCGTCGAAGCCCTCCACGGCTACGCCGAACTCCTCAAGGACGAGCCGGAGTGGAGGGAGCGGGCGGCGGCCGTGGCGCACAAGGTTCGCGAATTCTGCAGCTTCGTAGCCGAAGAGTATGTAAAACAGGGCCGGCCTCTGAAAACCGCGGGTGGGCCGAAGGTCACCTACCACGACTCCTGCCACATGAAGCGGGTCCTCGGAATCGCCGTCGAACCGAGGAAGCTCATCGAGGCGGCGGGCGGCGAGCTCGTGGAGATGAAGGATTCGGACAAGTGCTGCGGGATGTCGGGGATCTTCGGCGTGAAGTACGCGGAACTCTCGATGCCGATCCTGGAGCAGAAGATGAACAACATCCGGGACACGGGCGCCGAGATCGTCGCCTGCGCCTGCTCGGGCTGCATGGTCCAGCTCCAGGGCGGTCTCGACAAGCAGGTCCCCGGCGTGAAGATGAAGCACGTGGCGGACCTTCTGGCGGAGAAGATCGAAAAGTGACGGATCCCCCTCATCCGGGGGGGGGCGGATCAAAGTGGCATCGAAAACGGGGGAAACGGAAACGCTCCCTGTTCTTTCAGAAGACGAACACCGCCGCCGCCATGACGATGGCGTATCCGCCGTTTTTCAGGATGCTGGGCTGGGTGATGTTCCGCGTATCGAAGATCTTTCCATCTACCCCAAGAGAGGAATCAAAGCATGCAGGAAAAGGCATTCCAGGATTACTATCCGGACCATTTGAGCCAATGCTACGGCTGCGGCCGCCTCAACGATCGGGGGCTGAAGATCCGGAGCTTCTGGGACGGGGAGGAGTCCGTCTGCATCCACGAGCCGAGGCCGGAGCACATGGCCATCCCGGGCTTCGTCTACGGGGGGCTGATCGCCTCCCTCATCGACTGCCACGGAACAGGCACCGCGGCGGCGGCAAAGTACCGCTCCGAGGGGAGGGAGATGGATACGGAGCCTCCCCTGCGCTTCCTCACGGGCTCCCTCCACGTCGATTACCTCCTCCCGACGCCCCTCGGCGTCCCGCTGGAGATCCGCGGCAGAGTGAAGGAGATCAAGGGGCGAAAGGTTGTCGTGGAGGAGACGCTTTCCGCCAACGGCCAGGTTTGCGCCCGGGGGGAGGTGGTGGCGATCCAGGTGCCGGACCATCTCATCCCGCGGAAGACCTGAAGGCAGGCAACGAACCC
>JBFYYH010000196.1:0-6373 GCA_041310125.1 Syntrophaceae bacterium
ATCACCACCTGCGGCGCCCTCTCCGCAATCCTCGCGAGAAAACCGGCAATCAGCGAGAGACGGGCCGTCAGATCCCGGTGAAGGCTTTCCCCTTCCTTTTCCCGCATCCCGACCAGCATCCCGATCGCCTAATCGAGAATCGGGGCGAGGCCCTCCCAGAGGCCCTCCGGATCCTGGGTCGTCTCCGTGGAAACAAAGGCGTCCCGTAAACCGGCGATCATGCCGAGGCTGATCGGATCGCTCAACTGCAGCTCGTCCTTCAACTGCGAAAGCAGGGCGTGGTAATTCCTGACCAGCGGCAGGTTCAGGACCAAGCGGCCGTTCAGTTCCCCACTTCCATCACTGTCCGTCCGGAAGGCCGCTTCAATCCGTCCCCGGGAGAACTGCTCCCCGATCCGTCTTCTGATCTCGCTCTCGAGAGGAAGCAGGTTCCCCGGAAGGCGGAGCGAGACTTCCAGGAAGCGATGGTTGACGGATTTCATCTCGATCGCCAATTTCCTGCCCGCAAGGGCGGCCTCCGCCCTCCCATAACCGGTCATGCTTCTGATCACGTAAACTCCTTGGAAAAATTCACTTCTCCGGAACAGTTCCGGTGGTTTGCTCTTCACCCGCCGTCCTGCCCTTGAGCTGCAGCAGGTATTTTTCACGGATCCGGCACAGCATGGCAATCACGTTTCCGCCGGCGTAATCCGGGTAGGTCCAGGGAAGCGATCGAAAAGATCCCTCCTGGAAAACCAGGGTCAGATCGGCGTACATCCCGTCCCGCAGATAGGGCCGGTGGGTGTACCCCTTCCCCGTGGCAAGGATCAGATGGGCCTTGGCGATATAGCCCGGATCGATGTTGACCCCTCTTTTCCCTCCGACCGAGAGTCTCCGCTCCAGCTCGTTCGTCCACACTTTAACATCCGGCAGCCATTCGGGCCGGATCAGCCGTTCAAAGGAAACAAAGCGGCGGATGAGCGAGCTGCCGAACTCCGCGTCGTAATAGTCTGTGTCCCTGAAAGGGGCCGGGGTACTGATGAAATCGGCCCTTCCGTATTTCTCCGAGAGGGCCTGCAACGCCTCCGCAAGCCGATCGCCATCCCCGGAAAAAAGGCTGGCCATCAGCTTGACGTCCTCTGCCGGCCGCGGGTCGCTCATAGCACTTTCTTCAGCTCTTCCCGGGTCACGGTTGCGGTCCCCACCTTGCCCACCACGATGCCCGCAGCGTGGTTGGCCAGATACGCCGCTTCCCGGAAAGTAGACCCGGAAGCCATGCAGAGCGACAGAACGCCGATGACCGTATCGCCGGCGCCCGTCACATCGAAGACCTCCCGCGCTTCCGTCGGAAACGCCGTGTGCCTTATCCGGCCATCCCTCTCAAAGAGGCTCAGCCCTTCCTCCCCCCTCGTGATGAGCACGGCCCGGAAATCATATCTCTCCAAGAGCTTCATGCCGACCTGCACGGGATCGTGGCCGTTGAGCGACTCCTCCCCCACGGCGTAACCCGCTTCGTGGTGGTTGGGGGTGATGATGTCAAACCCCTCGTAGAAGGAAAAGTCCTTCTGTTTCGGATCGACGCAGGTGAAGATGGGGCGGCCCGCGATCTCTTTGCGGATCCCCTCCAGAAGCGGCCGGGTCACCACCCCTTTGCTGTAATCCGACACCACGATGGCTCCCAGGGACTCCCGAACCGACCGGATATAGGAGAGGATCCTGCGGATGCTCCGCGCCTGCACCGGCCGACGGTCCTCGTGATCGAACCGGACCACCTGCTGTCCGTGCGCCACAATCCTCGTTTTGAGCGTCGTCGGGCGACCCTCTTCGACGGCGATTCCCCCCGTCTCTACCCCCCGGTTGCGGAATTCGCTCAGCAGCCGTCTCCCCGTCTCGTCGGAGCCGACCACTCCGGCCATGTAAACCCGGCCCCCCATGGCAAAGATGTTGTTGAGGACATTGGCGCAACCTCCCAGCATGAAGCTGTCCTTGCGGACCTCGACCACCGGAACGGGCGCCTCCGGAGAAATCCGGGAAACCTTTCCCCAGATGAAATGATCCGCCATGATGTCCCCTACGACCAGAACGCCGGACCGCGGAAACCGGTCGATGATCTCGAAGGCCCGCTTTTTGCTCATGATCCGCTTCATGGGAAGCCCGCCACCCCGCTCGGGGAGAAAAGGTCATATTTCATGGCGTGTTATGCTATTATCATGGGCAGGGTTTGTCAATCCTTTTCTCTCTCCTTTTCTCTGCGCCCCATTCCCTGTTGACTTCAGGGGGGCAATCCAGTAGAAAAAGAGGCAACCGGCAAAGAGACTAAAACTTTTTCATCCGACGACAGAGGACGTGCTGATGATTCGTTCCGCCATTCTGGTCATGCTCGCCGTCGCCGTGACCGCCTTCATGTCGACCTGCGCCTTCCTGTTTCCCCTCCTCTCGCCCGGCGAGAACAAGGTACACAGGATCGCCAATCTCTGGGCGCGGATGCTCCTCTGGCTCGCCAACACACGGGTGGACGTGATCGGACGAGAGAACGTCCTGATGGACAAACCGCAGATTTTCATGGCCAATCACCAGAGCGATTTTGATATCCTGATCGTTCTGGCCGATATCCCTGGCCAGTTCCGCTGGATCGCCAAGAAAGAACTCTTCAAGATCCCTATTTTCGGCAAGGCGATGAGAAACGCCGGCTACATCGAAATCGATCGCCAGAATCATGAAAAAGCGATGAAATCGCTCGAGGAAGCCGCGGAAAAGATCCGGGAGGGGAAATCGGTCGTTACCTTCCCCGAGGGAACCCGAAGCCGGGACGGAAAGATCAAGCCGTTCAAGCAGGGAATGTTCCATCTGGCCATCCGGGCGGGGGTCCCCATCGTTCCCATCTCGATCGTCGGGGCCCATGAGATCATGCCGAAGAGATCGCTGAAGGTCCGTCCGGGGAGAATCAAGATGATCATCGACCGGCCGGTGGACGTAAGCGGATACACCATCGAAACCCGGGTGGAACTCATCGAAAAGGTTCGCAACATCATCATCGAAAACTTCGAAACCGGAAAGCTCTCCGATGAAAAGCCAAAACCCGACAGGGGGACGAACAACCCGTGACGCTTCTGGAAGCCGTGATACTGGGGATCGTCCAGGGGCTGACGGAACCGCTTCCGGTCAGCAGTTCGGGCCATCTGGTCATCGTCCCCGCAATGCTCCCCGGCTTTACCCAACCGGGGATCTTCTTCGACCTCGTCCTGCATCTGGGAACGCTCGCGGGCATTGTTTTTTTTCTGCGAAGAGAGATCGCCGCCATCCTCGCCTCCCTGATCCCGGGCCTGTTTCCGGCGGCCTTCTCCCATGCCGAGGTTGCGCAGAATCAAGCCTCCGGCCGGAAAATGGCCCTCCTGATCGTGATCGCCACCGGGGTGACCGGCCTGATCGGCGTCCTGTTTAAAGACCGGATCGAGCGCCTTTTCGAATCCGTGGAGATCACAGCCGGAATGCTTCTCGTGACCGGGCTGTTGCTTTTTATCTCCGACCGGGTTAAACATGCAAAGAGGCGCGACATGAACTGGAAGGATGGAATCCTCCTCGGCCTGGTACAGGCCGCTGCGCTCATTCCGGGCATTTCCCGCTCGGGATCGACCATCGCGTTCGGGATCTTCCTGGGCGTGGAAAGGAGAACGGCGGCCCGTTTCTCGTTCCTGATCTCCATTCCCGCCATCCTCGGCGCGGTCCTCCTGAAAGCGGGCGAAGCGGCACAGATGGCGGCCGGAGACCTGCCCGCCCTGGCCGCCGGTTTTGGGTCGGCGGCGATCACGGGATTTCTGGCCCTGAAGCTCCTTTTCGCGGTGATCCAGCGGACCGGCCTCGGCGTCTTCGCCTATTACTGCTGGGCCGTCGGGATCGCCGCCCTGATCGCGCGGAGCATGCAAGCATGAATGAGGAGACCGGCCCGTTCCGGTTCTGCTGAAACCAATGAGCGAGACGAATCCTTCCCGCAAAAGGGCCTCCGAGATTGCCGGGGTATGCTTCCTGGCCCTCTCGCTGTTCCTCCTGCTCGCCCTTCTGTCCTACCATCCCCTCGACCCCTCCTTCACCCGTTTTGCGCCGGAAGACGAGCCGCTCCGGAACTGGACCGGCGCCGTCGGTTCCTACACCGCGGATACCCTGATCCGCCTGCTGGGGATCGGCATTCTCTGGCTGCCGGCGATGCTGCTGGTCGCCGCCCTCCGCTATTTCCGCGATCCCCAGTTCCGGATCGGCCCGGCCGCAGCGGTGGGGCTGGCCGGACTGGTCTTCGCCACCTCCTCCCTGTTCGCCCTGCTGATCGGGAACCTCGACATTCACGGTGTTTCCCAGAAGTCGGGCGGCCTTCTGGGAACGGTTGCCGCCGGGCTCCTCGGCGCCTACCTGCGCACGGCGGGTTCCCTGATCGTGCTTTCCCTGATCCTGGTCATTTCGCTGATGATCATTTTTGACTTCTCCGTCGTCCGCTTCGCCAGGAAAACCGCGGAGGCTGCTGCAGCCGGGGCGATCATGGCGAGAGCCCTTTTCGCTCGTCTCCGGGAAAGGTTCCCGGCAGAAAGAGAACCCTCCGACAGCGGAAGCCGGCCACCTTCCACCGCCCCGGTCATCGCGGAGAGAAAACAGGAAGCCCTCAAGGAGAGGCTCAAAAAGGCGGAGCAGACCCATTTCGATTTCGCAAGCCGGGTTCATGGATCATTCCAGCTCCCTCCGCTGACCCTGCTGGACCGTCTGGAGCGGAAGGATACCCGGATCAAGCGGGAAAACCTGATCGCCAATTCCCGCATTCTCGAGAAAAAGCTCTCCGATTTCGGCGTGGACGGAAAGGTGGTAGAGGTCAAGCCGGGACCGGTCATCACCCTCTATGAACTCGAACCGGCACCGGGCGTGAAGATCAACAAGATCACCAATCTCTCCGACGACCTTGCCCTGGCTCTCCGCGCCCCAAGCATCCGGATCATCGCCCCCATCCCCGGCAAGGGGGCCATCGGCATCGAAATCCCCAACCAGGAACGGGAATCGGTACGCCTTCGGGACGTCCTGGACCACGCGGCTTTCCGGGAATCCCCCTGCCGTCTCCCCATCGCCCTCGGGGAGGACATCGTGGGCGCTCCCGTGATCACCGACCTGATCCGGATGCCCCATCTCCTGATCGCCGGGACCACAGGCTCCGGGAAAAGCGTCTCCCTGAACGCGATGATCTGCAGCATCCTTTTCCGGACCACGCCGGACGAGGCCAAGTTCATCATGATCGATCCCAAGAGGCTCGAACTCTCCGGCTACGAGGGGATCCCGCACCTCCTCCACCCGGTCGTCGTCGATCCAAAGAAGGCCGCCCTCGTCCTCCGCTGGGCTGTGGAAGAGATGGAGCGCCGCTACCGGATCATCGGCGAGGTGGGGGTGAAGAGCATCGAGGCCTACAACCAGATCCGGGGCGGAAAGTCCCCCGCCCCGGAAACCGCGAAGCCGGCGGACGAGGGGAAGACGGCGCTGGAAACGGCCGGAACAGAGGCGGTCTTCCCGGTCCCGGGCGCCCCGGAAGAAACGAAATCGCCGGCGGACGTCCGGGAAAAACCGCTGCCGCTCCCGGAGAGACTCCCCTACATCGTGATCATCATCGACGAACTGGCCGATCTGATGATGGTCGCCCAGAGGAACGTGGAGGAATCGCTGGCCCGCCTCGCCCAGATGGCCCGGGCCTCGGGGATCCACCTGATCCTGGCGACGCAGCGTCCCTCGGTCGACGTGATTACAGGGGTCATCAAGGCGAATTTTCCCACCCGGATCTCCTTCAAGGTCTCCTCCAAGGTGGACTCCCGGACCATCCTCGATCAGCTGGGCGCGGAGAAGCTGCTCGGGTCCGGAGACATGCTCTTCATCCCACCCGGCAGCTCGGAGCTGACGAGGATCCACGGGGCCTATGTCTCGGACCGGGAGATCGAGCGGATCGTTGAGTTCGTCAGGAAACAGGGGAAGCCGGCCTACGACGAGTCGATCACCGAGATTGAAGCCGGAGGGGCCGATGGGGAGCACCCGGACGAAGAGTTCGACGAGAAGTACGATGAGGCCGTGGCGCTGGTGGCGGACCTGGGACAGGCCTCCATTTCCCTCGTCCAGCGGTACATGAAGATCGGTTACAACCGGGCGGCGCGGATCATCGAACGGATGGAAGCGGAAGGGGTTGTCGGCCCTTCCGACGGGGCGAAACCAAGGAAAGTGCTCGTGCAGAAGATGCCGCGGTGAGGCGCCCTGAACCATGCGCGCAATAAAGGTCCATATCCTCAGCCTCGGCTGTCCCAAGAACCAGGTCGATTCCGAAGTCATGGCCGCGATCCTGGCCGACAGCGGCTACCTTCTAACCCCTCGCCCGGAGGAGGCC
>JBFYYH010000197.1:0-7381 GCA_041310125.1 Syntrophaceae bacterium
GGGTGAGGGAGTCCAGGCTGAACATGCTGAGCTTCACACGCTTGATCAACAGGGCAATCAGCTTGTAGAGCAGGGCGGCGAAGATCGCCGCTAGAACCGGACTGATCAGCCAGCTCAGAACGATCTTCTCCAGGGAAAGGAAGTCGATCATAGCCCCCGAAAAGAGATCCCAGCCGATGATCGCCCCCACGATCGCCTGCGTCGTCGACACGGGATAGCCAAGTTTCGTAAGCCAGTAGACCGTGAAGGCCGCGGCCAGCGCCACGACAAACGCCCCGGCCATCGCGTTGACCGCCCCGAGTTCCCCGAGCGTCCGCGACGCGCCGGCGCCGCTGATCACCGCCCCGAGGATGACGAATATCCCGCAGAAGGTCGCCGCCTTCCGGAAGCTGATCATCCGGGTGCCGACCGCGGTCCCGAATACGTTCGCCGCGTCGTTGGCCCCCAGGGACCATCCGAGAAAAAGACCGCTGGAAAGAAAGAAGGCAAACATCCCAGACTCCTACAGCATGCGCTTGATCACGTAGATGTTCAGACGGTCGGACACATCCTCCGCCTCGTCCGCGATCCGGTCCACCTGCTTGACGAAGAATCGAAGGTGCATCCGGTGGCTGAGATGGAGAGTCTCCCGCGCGAAGATCGCCCGCTGGAGACGCGTGGAGACCTTGTCCGACTCTGTCTCCCAGAAGGAGACCTTGTGGATGTGGTCGGCCGTGGCGTGGAGGTCCTTGAAAAAGGCACGGCAGGAACGAACGCACGCCTCCACCGCCTCGACGGAATACTGGAGGAGTGTCCGAAAATCGTCATGAAACTCGGCGCAGATGTCCGGACGCTCGATCTCGAACTGCCAGATCAGGCCCGTGAAACGATCCAGCAGGGCGTCCATGTCCTCCAGAAGCTGCATGACATCCCCCCGCGATTCCGGAATGAGGGTCTTGCTGTAGAGATCCTTCTCGAGGGAGCGCCGCAGCGCATCTCCCCGGTGCTCCGCATCCCGGATGCAGGTGAGACAGGTGGCGAATGCCTCCAGGTTTCCCTTCAGATAGGCGTCGAGCCCGTTCCGGCAGAGGAGGCCCCCCTCGCTGACCCGGTCCATGAACTCGTCCACCTGCGCCTCGATCCCGATCCTCTTCTTCAAGATGCCATTCGTCATGGTATGATCCCCTTCTCTTCCGGGCTTTATCGCCGCGCCCGGGTTATTTTCCCCGCCTCCCGGTTTGTCCCTTCCGTTTGGCGGGAAACCCACAATGAAGGATGGTTTAAAAACCTCTTTCCCCGATCTGTCAAGGAAAAAGCGGTGAAATGGAGCGGAAATTGGACCGAAATCCACCGCTTTTAACCTCCCTCTCTCGACGGAAAGCAGGGATGGCCTGACCGGAAGGTTCTTCAACCGCCCCTTGACAAACCTTTAATAAGAATGCATAGAGCAAGTCAAATGAATAAATCTGACCTGATCGATAAGAAAAAGTAATGAACCTCAACCAGCTCAAGACCTTCTACCTGGCCGCAAAGCACGGCAGTCTCAGCGCCGCTGCGGAGGTCCTCTGCATCACCCAACCCGCCGTCACAAAGGGGATTCAGCGCCTCCAGGACCATTACGAAATCAAGCTGTTCAACCGTTTCGGTAAGAAGATGGCCCTGACCGACGCGGGGGAGGTGCTCTTCGGCATCGCCGAGGCCATCTTCGAGCTGGAAAACCAGGCTGAGGAGAGTCTGCGCGATTTCCAGCAGCGCAAGCGGGGATTCATTCGGATCCTCTCCAGCGAGAGCTTCGGCTCCTACTACCTCCCGTTCATCATCGATCGTTTCTGCCGGAGCAATCCGAAGATCCGGATTTCAGTGGAGCTGCTGCCGACGGAACTGATCGTGGAGAAAACCGCGGCGCTGGCAAACGACATCGGTTTCATCTCCTACCCCGTACCCCACGCAAAACTGGTCTCCCGGGAGATCCTGGAGGACAGTTATCGGATCATCGTCCCAGAGGGGCATCCGCTTGCGGCGAAACCGGTCATCGAACCCGAGGACCTTGCCGGCCATCGCCTCATCGTCCATGAGGAGGGATCGGCCCCCCGGAAGAGCATCGAGGAGTATATCCGGAAGCACCGGATCCACGTTTCGATCCCGCTCGAGTTGTCCAACAACGAGGCGATCAAGACCGCCGTCGAAGAGGGAATCGGCGTCGCCGTCATCACGCGCCGGGTGGTGAGCAAGGAACTCGAGACGGGCAAACTCCATGCAATCCCTCTCTCGGACCCGGACATGAAAAGGAAATTCTACCTCATCCACCACAAGGACAAGTACATCTCCCGCCCCCTGCAGAGCCTCATCGACATGGTGGGCCAGTGGTCCGCGGAATACCTCCGGGGACTCTGCTGAACCGCTGATCATCCAGCATTGATCACTTTCAATTCGCGGAGTTCTTCGATCTGATTTGGGGAGAGGCCGAGAAGTTTTTTCAGGATCTCCTCCGTGTGCTGCCCTAGGAGCGGAGCGGGTTCACGAACCCCTCCGGGCGTCTCGGAAAGGCGGATGGGGGAGTTGGCGATCCGGACCTTTCCCGCCACCGGCTGATCCACCTCCACCAGCATCCCGCGGTGGGCGATGATCGGATCCTCGCAGATCTCCCGGATGTTGTGGATCGGCCCGTAGGGGAGATCCGCCTTTTCGAAGAGCGCAATCCACTCCTCGGTCGTCTTCCTCTCCATCTCGGCATCGAGGATCTCCCCCAGCTCCTCCTTGTTCTCACAGCGGACGGGATTGGTCCGGAACCGGGAATCGTCCGCCAGGTCCGGCCGCTCCAGAACCGCGCAGAACCGCCTCCAGAGAATATCGTTGCCGATCGCGATCACGATCGAGGAGTCCCGGGTGCGAAGCGCCTGGAAAGGCGTGATCGTCGGATGCATCCCCCCGAGCGGACCGGGGACCTGGCCGGTGATCGTGTAACGCACCACCGCGCTCTCCAACACCGAGAACAGCCCGTCCACCATCGAACCGTCATAGCGCTGACCGCGGCCCGTCTTCTCCCGGTGGATCAGGGCTGCCAGGATGCCGATCACGGCCTGGTGACCGGCAATGATGTCCCCGATCGAGGTGCCCACCCGGCAGGGAGGCCCCTCCTTCGGTCCCGTGATGCTCATCAGGCCGCTGTACGCCTGGGCAACCATGTCGTACGAGGGACGGGAGGCGTACTCCGGCGGCGAGTCGTGGCCGAACCCCGAGATCGACGCGTAGATCAGCCGCGGGTTGATCTCCTGCAGCTCCTCCCATCCGAACCCCAGCTTTCGCATCGTTCCCGGGCGGTAGTTCTCCACGACCACGTCCGCCTTCTCCAGAAGCCGGCGGAGGATTTCCTTCCCGCGGTCGTGCCTAAGATTCAGGACCAGGCTCTTCTTGTTCCGGTTCAGGCTGATGAAATAACCGCTCCGGTTCTTGTCCGCCTCCCCCGCGAAAGGACCGTATTCCCGGGCGTCGTCCCCGTGCGGCGGCTCCACGTGGATCACCTCCGCCCCGAGGTCCGCCAGAAACATCGTCGTCGTCGGCGCCGCCAGAACATGGCTCAAATCGATCACCCGGATCCCCGTCAATGCACCTGCCATCTGCAAATATCTCCCTCCCTTTGCTTTGCGCATTCATGCGATTGCGAGCGTTCTCTTCTTGTTTTCATATGCTTCTGCAGCCTCTCTCCTCCTGTTCCCGGAAGCCGCGCAGATGGTTATGCAGCGGCCCCACCGCCATTCCGGGAACAGGGTGGCCATTCTCTTTCAGTCCATGGCCAAAACCACATTCTCCGGGGTGGTGAGTTCCATGCCGGTGCGAAGGATGGCTTTGTCGAGGCTGTCGTTCACCTCCTCATAGAAACGAGAGTACTTCCACGAGGCGCCGCGATTGTGTTCCAGGATGAAACGTTCATGGTCCTTCAGAAGATTCTCCGCAAAAGGCAGCATGACGGAAACAATCAGGACTCTCTGAAACCGGTCGCGCGCATGGTCGAAGGAGAGGGGAACCTCGAATATGGTTTCCCGACCGCACCCATCGAGACGTTTCGAGGACGTCCTCCAGGCATAGAATTCCCATATGTCCTGGAGGCCGGCGGGATGAAGTCCCACGCCGGCCGGATTTCGAAGTCCCTCCCAGAGGTCGTAATCCAACGGCACATTGGCCGCCGCAACCTTCACATCCGGATCACCTGCGTCATTCAGGGCATATTTCACCACCCCCGCACAAAAGGCGGGATCCTCACGCAATGCCTTGATGTTCCGTGAAATAAGCTCTGTGATTGCCGGAATCGAAAAATCTTCCCCCACAGCGGATCCTCAAAATCCATCGGAAGTCACGCACTCTGCTCCGATCGAAATCTTCCCGACGGTTCTGTCTTCACAAGCGGTCGGAATCTCATCGGCTTCCCACCACACCTTCAGGCATTCTCGTCAAACCTTCTTCGAATACAGTCCTTGAGGATCGACCTTTCCCCGCAGGGTTGTCAGTTCATGATCCGTCGGCGGCGCCACATTCTCGATCCTCCCGTTGATGTCCGGCCGGAATCCGGTCGCTTCCAGGATCGCCTCAACGGATGATCCCGGCATGAGTTTCCGAATCTGGAACCGTCCTGTCTCCGGATTGATCTCCATCACCCCCAGCCTCGTCACCACAACGATCTGTGGCTTTTTGCTCGTCAATCCCGCCTTGGCCCGTGCGTCGGGGCCGTTGATGTATCCGGGTGAGGTGATGTAGGTGCAGTGTTTCGGAAACCGCTGTTTCTCATGACGGGTGATGATGAGAATCCGTTTGGCATGGGACAGGATGTCGTTGCCGCCGCCGCTCCCGGGAAAGCGGACCTTCGGCCGCTCATAATCTCCGATGACCGTGGTATTGATGTTCCCGAACTCATCGATTTCTGCGCCGCCGACAAAGCCGACATCCATCATGCCGCGCTGCAGCAGGCAGCCCAGGACTTCCCGCAAGGAACCCAAGCGCACCGACCGATACTGCAGCCTCGGGTCGGAGACCGACAAGGGCGTAGGCAGAACGATCGGGGCAATGGGACCGGTCTCCGCCACGAAGCAGAGATGCGGGGCATGGGTCTTCTGGGCGAGCATCGTTGCCATCAGCGGCAGGCCCGTCCCCGCGAAGACAGTTTCCCCGTCGTTGATATACCGGGAAGCTTCAATAACCGTCAATTCTTCAATGCTGAAATCTGCCATCTCCGCTCTCCTCCCTAAACCATCCGCTTCATGCTCTTCATCAGAGCAATCATCTTTTTGATTCCACCCACCTTTTCCAGATAGTCATCGAAGTTCTCGCTGTCGAGGATATAGTGTTTCAGATATCCTTCCAGGGCCTTGCCGCCCTCGCGGGCGCATTTCTGGTAGCACTTCACATGATCGGCATCGTAGTCGTAGTAACGATAGGCCGCTGCGGGGTGAGAGCCAAAGGGTTGCTCGACGACCGCGCTGACATAGAGGTAGGGGATGGTGGTCCTTTCGGCGTCGCTGCGGATCTTCTCCTCTGGGACGATTTCCTCGCAGGTGATGATCGTGTGCTTGGACGCCCTGGCCAGCTCGACATCAAGAGCAAGGAATCCGTCAATCACCACGTTCCCCATGGCATCGGCACGCTGTGCATGGATGAGGGCCACATCGGGTCTCAGCGCCGGGAGCAACAGGACCGGTTCGTCGGCATTCCAAGGGTCCTTGATAAGTTCGTATTTCTTGCCGGTCGATTTGACCTGCTGGGTCAACATGTCCGATCCCAGCATGCTCTTGGTGGGCATGAACGGCAGCCCCATCTCCCCGGCCAGAAACCGGCTGATCATTCCCAAGTGGCTGTAATCCTCCATCTCCATGAGTCCCTGCTCAATGGCACGGCGGAAGCAGAAGGTGGTCCCGAAGTATTCCAGGTTTCCCGTTCCCGCCTCGCACCGCTTGACGAGTCCCGCTCCCACCAGGATATCCATGTTGATGGACAGATTGCAGCCGTAAAGGGTCAGATCCTTCTTCCCCTGCCGGACAATCTCATGGATAGCCGCCATAGCCATGCGGCCGACATTCTGGCCACCGAGGCCGATCGTCGCGCCGTCGAAAACAAATTTCTCTACTGCCTCTCGGGCGGTCATGACCTTGCTCTCTTCATTCATACCCTCTCCGCTCCTTTCACCATTCCGAATTTTTACCTCCATCTCTTTTCGCCGGAATGATCCGACCATTGACCGCTTGCTTCGCGCACACTGTCATTGACTTTTCTTGTACGCAAAAGAGGTTTTCCTCTCTTTCAAAATACTGCTTGCCTCCCCTACTCCGGGCCGCTCAGAGCGTCATTGGCCACAGCGCAAACTCCACAACTCCAGATCCGCTATCGATATCTCAAGATTAATGTTTTGATGATTTCGAGAACGAATCTGCCCACGTCACATCGGCTTTTCTACGCTCCATCTCTCAGACTGCCTTGGTTTTCTCTCTCTTCTCGACATAATTCCGAATGAGCGGGAAAAACATGGAGAGAACTGACAGGAAAAGCAATGTCCCGCCGATCGGCCGCGCCAGGAAGGGCCAGAAGGACCCATACACCATGACCCCCTTGATCAGGGCCGCTTCCGCGATGGGTCCCAGGATGATCGCCAGGACCAGGGGGACCAGCGGATAACCGTGTATTTCTCCAGGAGATACCAGAGCAGGCCGAAGGCGAACATGATCCAGACATCCTGGAGGTTGCTGTTGATCCCGAAGGAGCCGACGACGCAGAGGATGAAGATGACCCAGTTGAGAATCTGCCTGGGGACGCGAAGGATCTTGGCGAACATCCAGATTCCGAACAGACCGCCCATGATCATCAGCACATTGGCCACCAGATAGCCGCCGAAGACCCCCCAGACCATCTCCTTGTTCTGGACGAACAGGTTCGGCCCCGGGGTGAGCCCGTGGCTCATCAGGGCGGCCGGGATGACGGTGGTGGTGGAGCTTCCCGGGATCCCCAGGGTGAGCGTGGGGACGAGGGCGCCGCCGCAGGCCGCGTTGTTGGCGAACTCGGGCGCCGCGATCCCCTCGTCGATCCCCGTTCCGAACTTCTCGGGGTGTTTCGACCAACGGACCGCCTCGTTGTAGGCGATCACCGATCCCGTCGTCCCGCCCGTGCCGGGAAGAATGCCGATCACCGTTCCGATGATGACGGAGCGGAACATGAGGGCCTTCATGTGAAGGAACTCCTTGATGACGCCGAACTGCGTCTTGACAGCTCCACTGTCGGCGATCTTGTGCTGTTTGACCACGACCGTCCCGGCGTTCCGCAGGAACTCCGACATGTTTTTTAGTCTCTTCATAATCGGTAAAAAGTCAAGATAAAAGCCGGACCGCGAATGGCCTCAAATTTCCATCCATTCGAATCGAAA
>JBFYYH010000198.1:0-4693 GCA_041310125.1 Syntrophaceae bacterium
TTCGGCGGGCTGCTCTTCATGCTCCTGGCGGCGGGGTTCATCGCGGCGGTCATCGTCCTCGAGGCCGGACCGGTGTATTCCGTCTTCATGGCGGACTTCCACGGGCGGAGCCTCAGCGGGATGCAGTGGCTCTGGCTCGTCGGCTCTTTTGCCCTCGTGGCTCTTCTGTGCGTCCTCGCCGTGGTCCTTCCGATGCGGTTCGGGGAGAAGCGTCTTTCCGGCTAAGCCTTCTTCGCCTTCTGCTCCATCGCCTTCTGCAGGGCATTCTGGATCTCGCGGGTGTTCAGGAAGGCCGAATTCCAGGCGGCGACGTACTTCAGACCGTCGTCGATTCCGTGGTCCTCCATGTAGGTGAGGATCCGCTTCGACCCCTGGACGGCCGGGGCGGGATTGTCCGCGATCTCCTCCGCCAGGCTCAGGGCGCCCGCCATCAGGGACTCCCGGTCCCCGTAGATCTCCTGGACGAGCCCCATCCGGAGGGCCTCCTCCGCCGAGAAATCCCGGCCGGTGAAGGCCATCATCCGGGTGTTCCCCTGGCCGATGATCCGGGGGAGGCGGTTCAAGCTGCCCATGTCGGCGACGATCGCGATCTTGGTTTCGCGCAGCGAAAAAAGAGCATCCCTCGCGGCGAGGCGGATGTCGCAGGCGGCGCTGATGTCGAGGCCGGCGCCGATGCAGTGGCGGTGAATCGCGGCGATGTAGATGTTGTTCCCCAGGGTCATCCGGTTGAATCCCTCCTGCATCCGGAGGATCAGCCGGTAGAGCTCCTCCCTCGCATCGGCCGTCGCGCCCGTCAGGGCCTCCTGATGGTTCAGAAAGAACTCGAAGACATCGATCCCGACGCTGAAGGATTTTCCCCGGCCGGCGATCACGACGACGCGGACCTCCGGATCGGCCTCCAGTTCATCGACCACCAGCGGAAGGTCGCGCCAGAAGGCCCAGTTCATGGCGTTGAGCTTTTCGGGGCGGTTGAAATGGAGAACGGCGATCCTCTTTTCGGCGATTTTTTCCACTTCGAAAAACGGGTAGTCTCCCATGGCTGCTTCAACTCCTTTCCGGTTCGGAAATCATGAAATGCATGCAAAAAGAGGGCGGGCGCTCCCGCCCTTCTCCATGGCCGGCGAGGGCCAGGGGTTCTACCTGTGCGGTGCGACCGTTCAGGCGGGAGAGAAAACGGCCCAGACGATCGCGTAGAAGAGGGCCGGGAGAAAGCTGCCGATGCGGATGCGGGCCATCCCCATCAGGTTGATCCCGATCCCGAGAATCATCAGACCGCCGGTCGCGTTCACGGCGCTCAGCACGGCCGGTTCGCGCAGGAACTGGAGTTGGGATGCCAGCAGCGTGACCGCCCCCTGAACCAGGAGAACCGAGAGGGCCGAGAAGGCGACACCCGCTCCGAGGGTCGAGGAGAGGGCGATCGATGCAACCCCGTCGAGAAGGGACTTGATGTAGAGGGTGCGTGCATCGCCGACCGTGCCGTCCTGTATGCACCCCACGATCATCATCGCCCCGACCAGGTAGAGAATCGAGGCGGAAACGAAACCCTGGACGAAGGTCGATGAGCCCGAGCCGGTCCTCCTCTTGAGCCACCCCCCGATCCGCTCCACACCCTGCTCGAGCCGGAGGAGCTCCCCCGTCAGGGCGCCCGCCAAAAGACAGCCGATGGCCGCGAGGGGCTTCTCTCCGGAAAGGGCCATCTGCAGACCGATCAGAATCGTGGCCAGGCCGAGACCCTGCATCAGGATCGTCTTGATCCGCTCGGGAAGATGCTTCCCCGCCGTTATGCCGACCAGGCTTCCGGCGAGGATCGCCCCCGCGTTTACGACCGTTCCCGTCAAAAAAGATCCTTTCCTTTCTATGGCGCCGCCCGCGTGCCTTCCGCCGCTGTCCTTCTATCGGATCGCCCGGGAGCTTGTCAACGGATTTTCCGGCCTTTCCCAATATCGGCTTGAATGCAAACCTTGAATATGGTAGGCGGCAAATCATGGAACGGGCCATTTTTTCTACATTGCACATTCGCCGGAAGAAACGCGCTCCCAGCGGGCGGCGGCCATGAGGACGGTCTTTCTATCCGACGCCCACCTGACAGGCGCCCTGGACAACCGCGGCGCAAAGATCCTGCGTCTTCTCGATGGTCACCTGAAAGGGCAAGGGTCCGCCGGCGGGAAGAAAACCGGATTCGCCGGGGGGGAGCGCCCGCTGGATCGGCTGGTCATCGCGGGGGATTTTTTCGATTTCTGGTTCGGGAGGGAAGAGATCATCTATCCCGGCTTCCGGCCGGTGGTGGAGAAGCTCTCCCTGCTGGCGGATTCGGGCTGCGAAATCCTCCTCTGCGAGGGCAACCACGATTTCTTCCTCGGCGACCATTTTTCCGGGAAACCGGGGTTCCGGGTCTTCGCCGAGTGGGCCGACATCGAGCTGGATGGCCTGCGCGTCCTGGTCTCCCACGGCGATACGGTGGACCGTTGGAACCGCGGCTATCTCGCGCTGAGGGCGTTTTTGCGCAGCGGCCTTTTCTTTCGGTTCCAGCTTCTGCTGCCCCCGGCCTTTCTCTGGCGGGTTTCCCGGATCGCCTCGGCAACGAGCAAGGCGATCTCGGGGGGCGCCCAGGAGCGGCTCGTCGAGGTGATGCACCGTTTCGCCCTGGAAAAATTCGCCGAAGGATACGACGCCGTTGTCCTCGGCCACTGCCACAGACCGCTGATCCGCGAGGAGTCGCGCAGGGGGCGGACCAAAACCTTCGCCACACTGGGCGACTGGATCACCCACGATTCCTATCTGGCGTGCGAAAACGGGCGATTTGCCATGCATCGTTTTCCGTCCGGGGGGGAGGATGAACGAGAGGTTCCTCTGTGACCGCAACCTGGGAAAGCTGGCGAAGTGGCTGAGAATCCTCGGCTATGACACCCTTTTTTTTCGGGGAGACGCGGAGCGGGGTTTTCTCGACGAGGCCGGACGGGAGGGACGGATCGCCCTGACCCGAAAGAGGAGTCTCGGCCGTTGCGGCCCGCCGGGAAGGATCGTCGTGATCCGGTCCGACCGGGTCGGGGGACAGATCGCCGAAACGCTGGAACTCCTCTCCCTGGAGCCGGATCCCTCCCAAAGGATGAGCCGCTGCCTGCTCTGCAACGAGACGCTCGATGTCGTTGCGAAAGAAGAGGTGAGAGGCCTCGTCCCCGGGTATGTTTATGAAAACCAGGCGGGGTTCCGAAGGTGTCCGCAGTGCGGGCGGATCTACTGGCCGGGGACGCACGGGAAAAACGTCGAGGAGGCTCTCAGGATGCGCAGTCCCTCTCGTCGCCCTTGATCTTTTCGATGGCGTGGGGAAGGGCGTCCATCAGGACGAGGAGATTTTCCCTCGCCCCCTTCGGACTTCCGGGGAGGTTGACGATCAGGGTCCGGCCGCGGATGCCCGCAACGGCCCGCGAGATCATCGCGTGGGGCGTCAGGGTCGAGCTCTGGCGGCGCATCGCTTCCGCCATTCCCGGGATCTCCCTTTCGATGACCTCCCGGGTCACGTCCGGGGTGACGTCCCGGGGGCTGACCCCGGTTCCCCCCGTCGTCAGGATCAGGTCCGCTTCTCCGTCGTCGCACCACTCCAGAAGGGTCCGGCGGATCGCCTCTTTTTCGTCGGGAACGGTCCGCCGGCCGACGATTTCCATTCCCGCCGCTTCGACGATCCGCGAGATTTCCGGTCCGCTGGTGTCCACCCGTTCCCCCCGCGATCCGCGGTCGCTGACGGTGAGGATCGCGGCCCGGAATCCCATCTTCAACCCTCCGCCTCTTTCTTGGATTCGGCGATGATCTTCTCCGCGATGTAGGAAGGGACCTCCTCGTAGTGGGAGTGGTCGTAGGTGAAGGTTCCGCGACCGCTCGTCATCGAGCGCAGATCGGGGGCGTACTTCAGGATCTCGGCAAGGGGGACCTGCCCCTTGATGATCTGGTGGTGTCCAATGGAATCCATTCCGAGCACCTTGCCCCGGCGGCTGTTGAGGTCGCCGATCACGTCGCCCATGTACTCGTCGGGAATCTCGATCATGATGTTGACGATCGGTTCGAGGAGAGTCGGCTGGCATTCGAGGACCCCCTTCTTGAAACCGAGGGAACCGGCGATCTTGAAGGCCATCTCCGACGAATCGACGGTATGGTAAGAGCCGTCCGTCAAGGAAACCCGGAGATCGACCACCGGATAGCCCGCGACAACGCCCTCCGCCATCGCCTCGACGATGCCTTTTTCCACGGCCGGCCGGTACTGCTGGGGGATCACGCCGCCGACGATCCGGTCGACGAATTCGAACCCGCCGCCCCGCGGGAGCGGTTCGATATCCAGCCAGGTGTCGCCGAACTGGCCCCGCCCGCCGGACTGCTTCTTGTACCGTCCCTGAACGGTCGTCTTCCCCTTGATCGTCTCTTTGTAGGGGACCTTGGGGGTCTTCAGGTTCACCTCGAGGCCGAACTTCCGCTTCATCTTCTCGACCGTCACCTCGATGTGGACCTGGCCCAGGCCGGAGAGGATCATCTCCCGGGTCTGGTCGTCCCGATGGAAGGAGAGGGTCGGGTCTTCATCGGTCATGCGGTGAATCGAGGAGACCAGCTTGTCTTCGTCTCCGCGTGTTTTCGCCTCCACGGCAAAGGAGATGATCGGCGGGGGGGGCTCGACCCGCGGAAAGACGATGGGGGCCTTTTCCATGCA
>JBFYYH010000199.1:0-6929 GCA_041310125.1 Syntrophaceae bacterium
AGTTCCTGTTCGACGACGTTCTGGGTCGCGATTCCCGCATGGTCCATGCCCGGCATCCAGAGGGCGTTCATCCCCTGCATCCGCTTGTAGCGGACAACGATGTCCTGGAGGACGTTGTTGAGGGCATGCCCCCTATGGAGCATCCCCGTCACGTTCGGAGGGGGGATGACGCGCGAGAAGGGCTTATTCGGACTCTGATCCGCCGCGTGAAAATGGCCCTGCTCCAGCCAGAAGCGGTACCATCTGGCCTCCGCTTCCCGGGGCTCGAACACCTTGCTTAACGCTTCACCGCGCATGCAATTTTCTCCATGGTCAAAATCAAAGGGCCTCCGGCCGGGCGGCCCTCCGGAACCTTGCCGTCCACCGCGCCGCAGACCCTTCGTTCATTCCTTCCCGCTGATAGGACTAATACCGCAGTTCTTCCCGGATCTTGCGGATCACCAAAAGCGCATCCGCCCCTTCGACCGGCTGGAGCGGGGCGAAAGCCCCCGTCACGATGTCCTTTGCCTCCATGATGCCCCGCGAGGTGACCACCATCACCGCATTGAAATAGGGGAGATCGGGCCGCAGGTCCGGGAAGGGGGAGGGGCTGCCGATGAACCGTGTCGCCAGGGCGGGGTCCCCGGCAACCCGGATGAGGATATCCTCGATCATCATCGCATAGCTCGCCCTGTCCACCGTTTCGTCGGGCCGGAAGTTCCCGTCGGGATAGGCCTCGAGCCCCCTCGTCCCGATCCGGAGCAGCGCTTCGATGTCCGCCCGGAGCGGATGGTCGGCGATGTCTTTCGGGGGTTCCGTCCGGCGGGAAGCCGCCCTCGCTTTTTCCGGATCACGGAACGCCGTGTCGAAATTCTTCGGCGTCCGGCGGGCGTAGAGGAGGTCGATCTTCAACTCCTCTATGAACAGGGCCGCCGCATCCGCCCGGGTGATCCTCTCGACCATCGCGATCTTTTTCCCCGTGAGGGTTCCCGGCATCGCCCGCTGGATCTTCTGCACCAGTTTCCAGCGGCGGTCCGCCTGGCCGACGTACTCCCGGTTCATCTCGAGGACACGGCTGAACATCCGGCCCGCCGGATCCAGATCGAGCGCAGTCAGGTAGCACTCGCCCATGAAGTAGTAGGGGGAAACGGCCTTGGGATCGATGGCGACCGCCCGGTCGAAGGCGTCCTTCGCGTGCCGGATCCAGGCCTCGTCCGGTTTGCAGTCGGTCCCGACCTGGAGACAGGCTGAATGGCTGACCGTATTCACACGGATGAAGCCCACCAGAACAATAATCTTTTCCTCGTCGTTCCGGGCGAACTTTTCCGCCTGCCGGAGGGATTCAAACGCGCCGTTGAAATCTCCCCGATAGGCCTTGACCAGCCCCGCGCCGGCATGGGCCTTCGCATAACGCGGATCGAGCCTCAGGGCGAGGTCGAATTCCCGGCCCGCATCCGAAAATTTCTCCTGATCGAGCAGCCGCAGACCCATAAAAACATGATGCTCCGGGGTATCGAGCTGGCTCAGGGGTTTCTGCGCCTTCGGGCCGCAGGAACCCACCAGGACGCAAACGATCACCGGCAGCAGGACTCGCAACAGGTTCGTGGATGTCATTCGGCGGACCATCACCCCCTCCTTTCTGTTGGAACTCCCCGCATCAATAAGGCTTTTCCCTTCCATCCCAGGGATGTTCCATATCCACATCCCCCGGTGAAGTCAAGAAAATTCCCTCTCCTCCGGCCGGGGCATCGCGCAACCCGCACCGGGAAATGAGACGGGAAAAGGGTCAATCCCCTACCCTCCCGAAGCCGTCAGCGCCGTCAGCGCCCTTCCAGGAAAAGGAGGATCCGCGCTTCCACCGCGTCCGGATCCCCGGGAGAGAACCATTCGACATCCGGTTCGGCGGCGAACCAGGTCATCTGCCGCTTCGCGTAGCGGCAGGTATCCCGCTGGATCAGGCGGACCGCCTCGTCAAGATTCGTCCGCCCGGCAAGACAGTCCGCGAGATGACGGTACCCCAGCGACTGCATCGGCTTGAGGGACGGTCCATAACCCCTTTCCAGCAGGCCCCGGACCTCCTCCAGGAAGCCGTCCGCGATCATCCTCTCCGTCCTGCGCTCAATCCCGGCCAGAAGCCGCTCCCGGTCCATCCGTAGCCCGATCCGGAGCGCCTCGTACGGCTGCTCCCGGAAGCCGTGGTCCTCCTGATGCGCCACGATCGATTTTCCCGTCAGCTCCAGGACCTCCAGCGCGCGGATCATCCGGACCGCGTCGCGGGGGTGAATCCGTGCGGCCGCCCGGGGATCCTTCTCCTGGAGTCTCCGGTAGAGGATTTCCTTTCCCGAACGCCCCATCTCCTTGCGGAGTTCTCCCCGGAGAGCCCTGTCCTCTCCCGGTCCGTCGATCAGCCCTCCCAGAAGGGCCCGGATATAGAGCCCCGTCCCTCCGACCACGAAAACCGTCTTTTTCTCCCGATGCAGCCGGGCGATCGCCTCCCGGGCCAGCAAGCAGTAGCGGGCGACGTCGAAGGGCTCATCCGGATCGACCACATCGAGCAGGTGGTGGGGGATCCGTTTTCTTTCCTCGGGGGTGGGCTTCGCCGTGCCGATGTCCATCCCCCGATACACCTGCATCGAATCGGCGCTGATAATCTCGCCGCCCAGGCGTCCGGCGAGATCGAGCGCCATTTGCGTCTTTCCGACGCCGGTGGCTCCGACCAGGGCGATCAGCCTGGGCTTCGGCGTCGCAGGGGGGATCATCGCCGCGCCTCTACCTCCTCTTGAACATCCTCTCCAGATCGGAGAGGGTGACGGGAAGCGCGACGGGCCTTCCGTGCGGGCAGGATGCGGCCTGCGGGATGGCGTCGAGATCGCGGCAGAGTGCGGCGACCTCCCGGGGCGTCAGGGTCCGGTTGGCCCGGACGGCCCCCCGGCAGGCGAGGGAGGTGAAGATCTTCTCCCGTTTTTCGGTCAGCGGGAGCCTGCGGTCCTCCTCCGCGCAGTCGGCGAGCAGCTCCCCGATCAGTGTCCGCGCCTCCCCATGGGGCAGGAATGCGGGAAGCGCGCGGACCACCACGGAATCCCCTCCGAACGGCTCCACCTCCATCCCCGCCTCTTCAAGAAGGGGCGCGGTTTCCGCCAGAAAGGCCGCATCCCGGGGGGAGAGGCTCACCACCTCGGGAATCAGGAGGCGCTGGCCGATCTCCCTCTCTCCGGCCGGCTGCCGCCGCAGTTTTTCGAAGAGGATCCTTTCGTGGGCGGCGTGTTGATCGATCAGAACCATCCCGTCCTCTCCGGCAAAGACGAGATAACTCAGCGCCACCTGGCCGAGGTAGACGAGGTCGGAAAAGCGGGTCCTCCCGTCCGATCCTTCCGGCGGCTCCGGACCCCCCTCGGCGGCAAGCTGCGGAATCTCCCGCTTCGGAATGGAGAGGGAAGCAAAGAGGAGCTTTTCCGGCCCGGAGGCGACCCGGTACCGCCGGAGGGCCTCTTCCACGCGGGCGGCGTACGCCTCCCTTCCCGCGCCCGCCCCGCCCCCCGTTTCCGCTCTCCCGCCCTGAGAAAGTCCCCCGCCGATCGCGCTTCCCACCGTTTCCACGACCAGGGCATAGACCTCCCGCGGATTCCGGAAGCGGATTTCCATCTTCGCGGGATGGGCGTTCACGTCGACCTCGCCCGGCGGCGCATCCAGATAGAGAATCACGGCCGGATAACGCCTAGCTTCGATCACGCGCCGATAGGCCGTCAGGGTCGCGTGGCTGAGGAGCGGATCCTTGACGTAACGCCGATTTACAAAAAAGTACATCTGGGCGGAGACGGATTTCGTGAAATCCGGCCGGGAAACGAACCCCTGGAGCCGAAGTCCCGCCCTTTCCCCGGACGCCGCAGTGAGCTGTCCGCGCAAATCCCGGCCCAGGGTGAGGGAGATCCGTTCCCCGGGATCCGCCACCCCGGGAAGGTTGAGGATCATCCGGCCGGAGGCGGAGGCCTGCAGCTTGACGGAGGGATGGGCCAGCGCCAGTCGGACAATCCAGTCCAGGCAGGCCCCCTGTTCGGTCTTCTCCGCCTTGAGGAATTTACGCCGGACCGGAACCGGCTCGAAGATCCGGCTGACGAACACCGAGGCGCCGACCGGACAGCCGGCATCCGCAAGCTCCTTTTCCTCTCCCCCCTCGACCACGATCCGTGTTCCGACCGGGGAAGCCGCCTGCCGGGTCACCATCTCCACCCGCGAGACCGAGGCGATGCTGGGGAGCGCCTCGCCCCGGAAACCGAAGGAGCGGATCCGGTAGATGTCCTCGAACGCCGAGATCTTGCTCGTCGCGTGGCGGGCGAAGGCGAGGGGAACCTCCTCGCGCGCGATCCCCTCTCCGTTGTCGGTCACCCGGATGGATTGGCAGCCGCCCTTTTCGAGCTCGACGACAATCTCCGTGGCCCCCGCGTCGAGCGCATTCTCCAGCAGCTCCTTGACGATGGAGGCGGGCCTCTCCACCACCTCGCCCGCGGCGATGCGGTGGGTCAGGGTCTCCGGCAGGATGAGGATCTTTCCCGGCAACGGCGTTTCCCTCCAGAAGCCTGTTGAAAAGTAAAAAAGACCGCAGCAGACCCAAAGCCGACCGCTGCGGTCCCTTCGGCATGGACGGCCGCTCCTGCGAAAAAGTCCGGCGACTCAGTCCAGAACGATCATGACGCGGCACTTCTTGAGAAAACCCAGGTTTTCCGCGGAGGCGAAAATCTTTTCCGCATCGGCGTTCGCGATCACGATGTCCGACCTCCCCGCCCCCTCGGTCCTCAGACCCTTGACGCTCAGGGGGTTGCTGGTCACGCGGGGGTTGCTCTGGGCGGCCGTCAGGTCGCGCGCATAGCCGCTCATCCCCTGCTGGACGGCGTACTCCCTCTCGACATTCATCGAACCGTAGATCTCCCGGCCGCTTTCGTCGAGGACCCTCGGCGACATGGCGGGCCGGGCCTGGATCCCCCGGGCGTCCACGACGAGCCCGGTAAAGACCTCGCCGCCGGGCGCCGGCGCCGGCCTCTGCGGGACAGACGGCGGGGGCGGAGCGGCCGGTTTCCTCCCCAGGATCCTAGGGACGATCACCGCCGCAAAGTTCCCCGAGAGGGGCATCCGGACGGTCACCTCGACGGTCCCGTCGGAGAGGTACTCCTGCTTCATCACCTTGGCCCCCCTCACCATTCCCTGGACCTGGGTGTTTACCACGTCGCTCTCGACGGTGAAATCCCGGATCGTCGTCGCCGAGTCCACCCGCACCCCGTTGATCACCTCGAGCAGGTTCCGGTAGGCGTCGACCTGGGCCGCCCGGAGGGCGTTGGGTCGCGCCTGGGGTTTCCCGAGGTACTGCTCCGGCGGAGCGCCGATCCCGACCGCCTCGATGTACCCGTCGGTCCAGTTCACCGCCCCCTTGTTACCGACCGGCTCGACCAGCTGCGCCCCTTCCGGCGCAGCGGCCTTTTCCTGGCCGAGAGCCCCCCCTGCGAACAGCAGGACCATCAACGCCGCCAAGGCTGCGGCCGCCCAAAGCTTTGACTTCATAGGGTCCTCCTCGTCATTTCCCCGGATGTGGATCCTCTCTTCTTAGCACGCCTCATCCTTCATACCAGAACTGCCTTTTCGCTGCAATCCCGATCCGCCTTCTTTCCGTCCGGGATCATCGCTTTCCCGGAAAGGCCTTCTCCTCGGGCGCCTCCAGCCAGGGGGCGATCCGGATGTTCTTTTCGGGATCCCCCCAGATCAGGCCCGCATCCGGGGGAGAGCTTCCCCACCAGTTGTGCCGGGCGTCGATGGAGATGGAGGAAAACGCCTGGACGGCCACCGGATTCCCGAGAAAATTGTTGTTGCGGATCATCGGGTTCGACATGCCCACGGATTTGATCCCCCCTTCCCCCAGGTTTTCCTCGAAGGTGCTGAAGGTGATCCGCGGCGCGGCGTCGTTGCGGCAGTAGACGCCGCTCTGGGCGTTCCCGGCGATATGGCAGTAGGAGATCTCCGGCTCCCCGTGAAAGATGTCGAAGGCCGTCGTGGCATACTTCACCGTGCAATGGCTGAAGACGCTGTTCAGCTTGGTCCGCTTCGCAAAGCGGACGGCGACCCCGTAATGGCCGGCCGCCGGCGAAGGACCCGAGGCGGTGAAGACGATGGGGCGCTCCGGGGTTCCCCTGGCGACGATCCCGCCGTCTTCGACGATCAGCGAGGCATTCCGCTCATACTGGAGAACGACCCCCGGTTCGATCTGCAGCACGGCGCCCCCGTCCAGCGTGAAATCGCCCGTCACGAGATAGGGGCTGCGGGAGAGGATCAGAAATCCGTCGGAACGGAGAGAGCCGGAGAGGGGGGAGTCGAGAATCGGAAGCGCCACGGGTTTCCCCGAGGGAAAGGGGGCGTCGAGGATCGAACGGATGTCGATCCTTCCCCGGATCCGGGAGAGGACCTCGCCCCCGCGGAGGGTCCCCCACCAGTTGTTCAGGGCGGACACCGGCTCTCCCGACATCTCTCCGGCCAGATCATAAGGCCCGTTGTCGAAAAGGCTGTTCTCGGTCAGGGAAACCTGTGCACCCGAAACGGCCACCCCGCCGCCGCGGTTCTGGATAATCGTGTTGCGGAGAATGGCCGGCGAAGCGGAGCGGATGACGATCCCCTCCGCGGCGTTGTCCAGGATCCGGTTTCCGGAGAGGGTCGGCTTCGCCCCGGCCAGGACCAGGACGGCCGTCCCCTCGTTCTTCTGGATGGTGTTCCCCGTCACGACCGGCTGCGAGAAGGCGTCCCGGATCGCTATCGCCGTCCCGTTTTCCGCCAGTTCGCTCTCCTCGATCCGGGGCGAAGAACTCTCGCAGGCGACCGCTTCGGCCGCCTTCCGGATGCGTACAAACCGGAGGAGATACTCCTTCTCCCTCACGTCGACGAAGCGGATCCCCCGCCCGCGTTCCACCCCCTCG
>JBFYYH010000200.1:0-3388 GCA_041310125.1 Syntrophaceae bacterium
ACCGATCCTGGTCACCTTCAGCGGCGCCCGGGAGTGCATGGACGAGTACAAGGCCGCCCTCGAACCCCGGGGCGTTCCGACCTTCCCGGAGATTGAACAGCCCTTCCGGGTCCTCTCCATCCTGGTGCGCTGCCAGAGGGCGATGAACCGACCCTGGTGAGGGGCGGGTGCCGGTCCAGGAGATCTGGATTTCCCGGCATTTGATGCCATCGGCTATAGACTGTGATTCGCCCTCCAGCGGGTGGATCTCTGGGCTTCAGGTTTCCGTTTACCCGGGATCAAAGAGACGAGGAGATGGGATTCATGGAAAAAGATCCTACGCAGAAAACGACGGCCGGCAAGATTGAAGATTTTGCGGAGCGCAAAGCCCGTTTGATGACCCTGGGCGGGGAGGGGATGGTCCGAAAGCAACGGGAATCGGGCAAATGGACTGCCCGGGAAAGGCTCGACCTTCTTTTTGATTCGGGAACTTTTCAGGAAGTCCAGCTCTTTGTCAGGCACCGCTCGACCCTCTTCGGTTTGGCCGACAAGGAGATCCATGCCGACGGCGTCATCACCGGTTTCGGCCGGGTCAACGGCCGAGTCGTCTTCGCCGCCTCCCAGGATTTCACGAGTGCCGGAGGCAGCCTCGGAGAAATGCATGCGCAGAAGATCTGGAAAGTGATGGATATGGCCCGCGACGCGAGGAAGCCTTTTGTGGCCTTGAATGATTCCGGCGGGGCGCGCATCCAGGAGGGGATTACCGCCCTCAATGGCTATTCCGGGATCTTCTACCGCAACACCCTTGCCTCCGGCTACATTCCGCAGATCTCCGTCATCATGGGACCCACCGCGGGGGGCGCCGTCTACTCCCCGGCGCTGACGGACTGGGTCTTCATGGTCAAAAACAGCAGTTACATGTATCTCACCGGCCCGGATGTCGTCAGGGCGGTGATCGCGGAGGAGGTGAGCCACGAGGAGTTGGGCGGTCCCATGGCCCACGCCGCCAAGAGCGGGGTCTGCCATTTCGTTGCGGAAGACGATTGCGACTGCATCGAGAGGGTCAAGACCCTTCTTTCCTACCTGCCCGACAGCTGCCACAGCCCCCTGCCGGTCATTCCCTGCACGGACCGGGCGGACAGGGAGTGCCCCGAACTCGACACGATCATGCCCGACCGGGCCAACCGGGGCTACGACATGAAGAAGATCATCCTCGCCGTGGCCGACCACCAGGAGATCTTCGAACCCCACGAATTCTGGGCGAAGAACATCATCGTGGCCTTCATTCGGGTCATGGGCCGGCCCGTGGGGGTGATCGCCAACAATCCGCGCTTCGGCGCCGGGGTGCTCGACGTGAACGCCTCGGACAAGGCGGCGCGGTTCATCCGGTTCTGCGACGCCTTCAACATTCCCATCCTCACCTTCACCGACGTGCCCGGATACATCCCGGGCACCCAGCAGGAATGGGCCGGCATCATCCGGCACGGCGCCAAGCTCCTCCACGCCTACTCCGAGGCGACGGTGCCCAAGATCAATGTCGTCACGCGCAAGGCATATGGCGGCGGATACAACGGCATGTGCTCCAAGGCCGTCGGCGCCGATTACGTGATGGCCTGGCCTTCCGCCGAGATCGCCGTCATGGGGGCAGAGGGTGCCTGCAACATCGTCTACCGGCGGGAGATCGCGGCGGCCGAAGATCCGGCGGCGAAGCGCGCCGAGCTGGCCGCCTCCTATGAGGCGCAGTTCAACAATCCCTATTTTGCCGCGAGTCTCGGGATCATCGATGAAATCCTCCTCCCCCGGGAAACGAGAAAAAGAGTGGTAGCCCTCCTCGAGGCCTTCCAGGAAAAGGCGCAGACCCTTCCTCCGAAGAAACACGGCAACATCCCTCTGTGATCGGCACTGGGGAGGGCTGCTTTCAACGGAATGTCCTCGCCTCAGAAGCGAGCTTTCTTCGCTTGGTTTCATCATCGTTGTGTCTGGCCATCCCAGAAAAATGAGGGTAATCCGCTCTTGCGTCGATCTCGAAAGGAGGTGCCCCCACGAATAAGGATTTCGTTTTAGATTCGTTGGACAAGTCACATACGATCGGATAGATTTCCACCACGGGGAAGCTCGTTTCCATCGGGGATGCGGATGGAAAATCGGCCTGGCGGGTCGAATCGTCGGAAAGAGGGGGGAGAGAGGATTATGAAGATCGTCATCATCGGGGATTTCACGGAAGGCGCGAAGCAGAGAATCATCGAGTGTTTTCCTTCCGGATGGAGCGTCGTGATCGCAGCGGCTGGGGACGCACTCGCGGAGCTCGCCGATGCGGAGGTGGTCATCCCCGAACACATCGCCGTCGACGGGCCGTTTCTGGACCGGGCCGGCAAACTCAAGCTCGTCCAGACGGGGGCGGGGTTCGACAACGTCGTCATCCCCGAATGCACGAAGCGGGGCGTTCACGTGGCCAATGCCGTGGGCGTGAACACCGTGGCGGTGGCGGAACACGTCATGGCCCTTCTGCTGTGCTGGTACAAGAACGTCACTTTCCTCGACGCTCTCATGAAAAGAGGGGGCTACGCGGAGGATTACAGGGGCTCCGAAATCGCCGCAAAGGTGATCGGGATCATCGGCATGGGGAACATCGGGAAGGCGGTGGCGCGGCGGGCGCTCGCTTTCGATATGGAGGTTCTCGGATACGACGTCCGCCCCGTGGAGCCGGGGGCGGGCATCCGGATGACGGATCTGGAGACGCTGCTGAAAAAATCTGATGTCGTAACGCTGCACACCTTCCTCAGCGAACGGACCCGCCACCTGATCGGACGCCGGGAGCTGTTCCTGATGAAGCCGGACGCCTTCCTGATCAACACCTCGCGGGGGCCCATCATCGACCAGGAGGCCCTGATCGAGGCCCTGAAGGCCAGAAGGATCGGAGGTGCCGGGCTGGATGTATTCGAGAAGGAACCCCTTCCAGGGGAGAGCCCACTCCGTGGCCTGGACAATGTGATCCTGACGCCGCATACGGCGGGAATGCCCGAAGGGCTGAGGTTTCACCGGAAGCGGTACGCTTTTTTCATCGAAAACATCCGGCGGGTGTCCCGGGGTGAAGCTCCGCTCAGCGCCCTCAACGAGATTCCGTCCGGTAAGTCCTGAAAAGACACGGACAAACGGTGGGAAACGAGTTCCGTTCCGTATTGAGGTTGCCCGATTTCAGGGATGATACGCGCTTTTGGGGAACGGACCGTCGGGTGCCCCCCTGCCTGAACACCCCCGATGAGGATCACCTCTTAGGCTCCCCCGCCCCTCCGACCCCGGCCAGATGATCCATGATGGATCGATTTTTCCCCCGGCGGTTCGGAATGCCACAGGTCGTATCAGAAGGCGTTTCGATTCGCATGGATAGAAATTTGAGGCCATTCGCGGT
>JBFYYH010000201.1:0-5390 GCA_041310125.1 Syntrophaceae bacterium
CAACTGTCTCGCCAGGACGAAGAGGGGAGCGGCAAGGGGATCGGCATAGGGTGGCGCCGCGACTACCTTGGCCACGTAACAGACCTGGGCCGGAATGGCGATCCCCACGTGTCGACGACTGCGGAGCGGCTCCTGCGGGGCGGCGCCCGGGCGGCCCTCCGGCAGCGCGGCGACCAGCCCCTCCAGGCTCCCGGAAAGCGCGGCGAGACCCTCCGCATCGGCTGTCAGATTCAGGGTCAGGCGTTTGCGGGTGAGGAGGATCTCTCTGAGTTGCCCCATTTTCTCACGGAGCCCTTCCCGAAGATCGTCCAGCCGTTCGGACGTCGCAGAGAGAAAGCGGAGCTGGCTCCTCCCGCTCCATTGCTCCGTCCTCCATGCCGGAAGGGAGAGGGAGGCCGCGGCGGCCATCTGGGCAAACAGATGTCCGGAGGGGACGACCGAGGCGTGAAGATGGTTCTTTTTTTCCAGGAGCAGATCGCGCATCCGGGCATCGTCGGTCAGATCCCCTTCGGTCAGGATGTCTCGAACGATTCCGATCGCTTCCCCTGCGTTTCGGTAAAGGGCCTTCACGGAGAAAATCAGTTTCTGCCAGTTTCCGCTCCCGTCCGCGGACAGGCCGACCGCGAGCCCGGCACCCAGCCCGCCGGTCCGCAGGGCGATCCGCCTCGCCATGGCCTCGTAGGAGAGGCCCGCCGCCCCCATCTCGGTGGTCAGTTTGCCGAGCAGGGGAAGGCAGGGCTGAAGCTCCTCCGGGATGTCGACGTCGAAGGCCAGGTCGACGTAGGCGATGCCGTTGGTGAAGAGCTCGTGGGTCATAACCGGAACACCGCCGATCCGGGTCTTCTCCGTGGGGATCGTTTCGATCTCGCGGGAGATCTCGCGGATCTTCAGTCTGGGGAGGGTGGCGGCCGCCTCGGGGGGGTCCGGCTCCGTCTGAAATGTCTTGAGCATTTCGGCTTCCCTCCGGATCCGTTCCCGTTCCTCCGGGGAAAGGGAGGCCGCGAGACGGGCCATCCGCCCGCGAAATTCCCTCTCCTTCTCTTCCTGAACGGTCCGGCTCGGCTCCATCACGGAGAGCAGGCGGTGGGGGTTGTCGATCAGCCATCGCCGGACGGTCTTCTGGAACAGGGAGGGATCCTCTTCCCATTTGCGGCGGATGGCCTGCATCGTGCGCGGGAAATTGAGGTCGGTCAGGGGATCGCCGTCGTAGAGCCAGGTGTGGTAGGCCCGCCCCATCAGGACGATGCCGTAAGGATAGGCGCCGCGGACCATCTCCCGTCCGTGAAATTCCACCTGGTGGAGCGTTCCCTCGATCAGCTCCCGATCAAATCCCCCTTCGGCCGCCTTTTGCAGGGTGTCGAGGATCAGGGCTTCGATGGCCGGGGCCTTTTCCGGATCGGTTCCCCGGAGGCCGACGGCGAAGGCGATCTGCCGCAGGTCCCGTTCCAGGCCGGTGACCGGGGAGAGATCCTCTCCGAGTCCGGAGTCGATCAGGGCCTTGCGCAGGGGAGATGCGGCGCTGCCGACCAGGAGATCCGCGGCGATCGTCAGCAGCATGGCCGTCTCGCTGTCGATGTTTTCCGCCGTCATCCACGCCATGTTGACCGTGGTCTTTCCGGTGATTTTTTCTTCCCGGTCGACGGGGTGAAAACCCCGCACCGCCCGCGGGCCGCTCCAGCGCGGCTGGAGGGCGATCGAGGAGTTCAGCGCGACCCGTCCGAAGCCGGACAGCAGCTCCGCGAGGAAGGGGAGATGCTCCTCCGCCGGGATGTCCCCGTAGAGAAAAAAGCGGGCGTTCGTGGGCGAATAGAATGTCCGGTGAAACCCAAGAAACTGGTCGTAGGTCAGGCCGGGGATCGCCTCCGGGTCTCCACCCGAATCGCAGGCGTAGGGCGTCTCCGGGAGGAGGTTTTCCTGCAGGGCCTTGTACATCAGGGTGTCCGGCGATGAGTAAGCTCCTTTCATTTCGCTGTAGACGATGCCGGAAATCGTCAGATCGCCCTTTTCGTCGAATTCGAGATGGTGGCCTTCCTGGAGAAAGGTTTCCCTGAGGAGGCGGGGCCGGAGGACCAGGTCGGTGTAGACCCGCGCCAGGTTGAAGAAATCCCGCTTCTCCCGGCTGGCAACCGGGTAGATCGTCTTGTCGGGATAGGTAAACGCGTTGAGGAAAGTCTGGAGCGTTCCCCGGAGGAGTTCGTTGAAGACGTCCTTGAGCGGATAATTCTCGGATCCGGCCAGCACGGCGTGTTCCAGGATGTGGGGAACCCCGGTCGAATCCCGCGGCGGGGTTCTGAAGCCAATGGAAAAGAGGTTTTCCCGGTCGTCGCAGTGGAGATGGAGGAGCTTCGCCCCCGTCTTCTCGTGTTCGATTTCGTAGGCGGTCACCCGGATCTCGGGGATCTGCTCGACCCGCAGGACCTGAAAGCCGAGCCGTTTTTCCCCGGCCCGGAGGGTGGCGGGCGGGCAGGCGCTGTTGGAATGCATTTTCACTCCTTGAGCTTCAAAAATCGCTTCCTTGCGCGCGCAAGACATTTTTCGCGCCGGGGAGTCCGGCTCTCCCCCTGTGCAAAGATCTCTTCTTGTCCAAAGGGGATTGTCAGATCCATACCGGGATCGCAGAAAAATGTCAAATGCAACGGGAGCCCAAGATTCTCCGCCAACTTTGAGAAAACCTTGGAAGGCAGGGAGTTGGCTGACCATTTCCATCCACCTCCCTGCACAAAACGAATGGCCGTGGATGCCGTAAAATCAATCCTCATAAAGGGTTGGCGGCGAATTACGGGACGGGAAGAGCAGCGCTGCCTTTGCCGGGGGAGGGGGCCGTGAAGGGGCAGGCAAAAAAAAAGGGGGACGCGGAGTCCCCCTTTTTTACCGCTTCGGGCTGTAATCAGACCCAGCCGCGGAGCTTCATCGCCTCGACGACGCGCTCGACGGCGACCACGTAGGCCGCCTGGCGCATGTTGATGTTGTACTTCCGCGAGGTGTTGAGAACCGCGTGGTAAGCCGTGGTCATCTTCCGGTCCAGCCGCTTGTAAACGTCTTCCGCCTCCCAGTAGTACATGTAGAAGTTCTGGACCATCTCGAAGTAGGAGACGGTGACCCCGCCCGCGTTGCAGAGGAAGTCGGGGATCACGTGGACCCCGTTCTTGTGGAGGATCTCGTCGGCCTCCGTCGTCGTCGGACCGTTGGCCAGTTCGGCCACGATCGTCGCCCGGATCCGCGGGGCGTTCTCCTCGGTGATCACGTTCTCCAGGGCGGACGGGAAGAGGATGTCCACGTCGAGCTCGAGCGGCTCCTCGTTGCTGATTCCTTTGCATCCCGAAAGGTTGCAGACCGAGGAGGTTTTCGCCTTGTGCTTTCCGGCGGCCTCCGGATCGAGTCCCGTCTCGTTGAGCACGCAGCCCTTCGAGTCGCTGACGGCGACCACCTTGGAGCCGAAGAGCGACTGGGCGAGGCAGGCCACATAGTAGCCGGCGTTGCCGTAACCCTGTACCGCGATGGTCGCCTTGGCGAGGTCGATCCCCAGCTCCTTTGCCGCTTCGCGGACCGTGTAGAGGCCGCCTCTGGCCGTGGCGTCGCCCCGCCCGGCCGAGCCGCCGAGAGAGAGAGGTTTCCCGGTGAGGACGCCGAACTGGTTCTTCCCGGAGAGTTTCGAGTACTCGTCCATCATCCACGCCATGATCTGGGGGTTGGTGTAGACGTCCGGCGCCGGGACGTCCTTCTCCGGGCCGATGATCCGCCCCACCTGGCCGATGTAGGCCCGGCTCAGTCTCTCCAGCTCGCCCTGGGACATCTCCTTGGGATTGCAGATCACCCCGCCCTTCCCGCCGCCCAGGGGCAGGTCGAGCAATGAGCATTTCCAGGTCATCCAGGCGGCCAGCGCCCGGACCGTGTCGATCGTCTCGTCGGGATGGAAGCGGATTCCCCCCTTGCAGGGTCCCTTGGCGTCGTTGTACTGGACGCGGAATCCCTGGAATACCTTGACGGAGCCGTCGTCCATCCGGACCGGGAGCGATACGTGAAGTTCGCGCATCGGCACCCGCAGGATCGCCTGCGTGGCGGGATCCAGCTGAAGGATCTTTGCGCACTGGTCCAACTGTCTCTGTGCAATTGCAAACGGGTTAACCTCGGCCATACATTTCTCCTCTCTTTCTTTGGTGTTGAATGAATACAGCTGGCTCGTTTATGGTTTGCAGATCTCCCAGAAGTTCTGCAGTTCCTGGTAGTCCATGAGGGTGGACATGGCCCGGTTCTCCGCCTCGACCCCCTTTTCACAGGCGCAGGCGACCGGATTGAGCCCCCCGTAGAGGATCATGCCGATCCGGTTCATGTCGACCGGGATCTGGCAGATCGGTTCCCCTCTTTCTCCGACGGAGAGCACGCCCCCGATGCCGGCGTTGCGGAGGCTCTTGATCAGCTCGCCGACGAGCTCCTGCGCCGGGACCGGAATCTCACGAAAATTGGCGAGGATCTTCCCTTCCCCCTTTTCCGCCGCCTGCCGGACGGAGGTCATCCTCCCCCGGATGAAGACCTCCGAGGGATCGAGAGAGGAGCCCGAGTAGTGGATCAGCTCGGCGAAACGCAGCGGTTTTCCGTCCTTGACCTGCAGGATGCCGCCGAACTTCGAATCCATCGGCACGCCGTGCTTGAGGAGAATGCCGTTGACGACGATGCTGCAGACAGTGGCGAAGCCGACGTACCCCGCCGGGACCGTCAGCTCGCCGAGGCGCGCCCCTTCCTCTGCGCAGCCGACCAGTTCGCTGACGTGGAGACCGGCGCGGAAGGCCGGTTTCATCAGCTCCAGCGCTTTCTTGAACACCTTCCGGGGGAAAAAAGAAACGTTGACCGGCGTGAGACCCTGCCTCTTTTGCAGGTCCAGCGAGGTCCGGAAGGCCAGGATCTCGATGCGGGAAATGGCGAAACCGATCTTGTCGTGGACCCGCGCATTGCCGATCTCCTCGATTCCCTCCTGGGTGATGACCCGGCCGTCGTGCCGGCCGACGAGGCGCGTCAACCCCCGGTCGTCCATCAGCTTCAGGTGGTAGCGGACCGCCCGTTCGCTCAGCGTCACGCCGTGCTCCTGTATGCGCCGTGAGATGAGGCGCGCCCCCACGGGGTCCGGCGACTCGTGCAGGGTCCGCAGGATGAGGAGGATCTTCTTCTCGATATCCTCGATGTTGAAAATCTGGTTCAACGGCATCGGTAATCCTTTGCCGATGCCTCTATCATGGCAAAAAGGCCCTGTCAACCGGAAATTTCAGGGGAGCGGAACCGGGAAAACGGCGGAGGAGACTCCGGCTTGCCAGCAAGGCCGTTAGGCTTTGAGGGCGGGAAGGAACCCGGTTTTCGCCAGGACCTTCCGGAGCTCCTCGCGGGCCGCCTCCTGCAGA
>JBFYYH010000202.1:0-3126 GCA_041310125.1 Syntrophaceae bacterium
ACGTTTCACTTGACGATCCTCTGCACCGCCCTTGCCGCCTCCCTGGAAGACGCCGATCGCCGGGCATGGAGCATCCGGGCTGAGTCCCTTCCTTTTTTCCTGAAACAGGCGCAGGAAGCGCTGACCGATATCCCGGAACTCTTCAGGGAGCTGGGTCTGGAGATGATCCGCGACATCGAGGCGTGGCTGCGCTCCCTCAAAATGGAACGGAATGAACTGGCCCCTGTTTTTTCGGCCCTGGAGCAGTTCGGCGATTTTTTGAGGAATGCCCGGACGAGGGACGGTTTTCTGCTTCCTCCGGGGGTCGTCGAGCGGATCATCCGGGAACATCTCGGGTGCACGGTCGGCCTGGACGATCTGCGCGATCAGCTCAGGGAGGAAATCGATAGGATGGGCCGGATCATGGAAGGGGCCGGACAAGCGCTCTTCCCGGGTACCGGCCGAAGGGAGGCGATCCGGAAGCTTCCTCTCCCCGAGGTTCCCGCCGCCGGCCTGCCGGAGCTGTACCGGAAAGAGGCGGAGGATCTCCTCGGCCACTGCCTCGCCCGCGGAATTGTTCCGGAGGACCTTGCCAGGACAAGCCCCCTGCGGGTGTCTCCGCTTCCCCCATACCTCAAGGCGATCCGGGCGGCCTCCGCCTACAGCTTTACGCCTGAAAAGCCCTCGCAGAAGGGGACCTTCTACATCGTTCCCCCGGAAGGACCGTGGAACGACAACCGGGAGGATCTCGCGGAATACCGGATGCTCACTGCCCATGAGACCTGTCCCGGCCACCACCTTCTCGACTCCTGGCGCTGGCATTTCGTCTCTCCGCTGCGGAGGCCGGTGGAGAACCCCCTTTTTTACGAGGGATGGGCCTGTTTCGCCGAGGAACTCATGCGGGAGACCGGCTATTTTTCAGGGCCGGCGGATGAGTTCCTCCTGGCGAAGAGAAGATACCGGCGGGCCGTCCGCGGTCTGGCCGATCTCGATCTCCAGACGGGGAAGCTGGATCGACGAGCCGCCGCCCGGCTCCTGGTCGTGGCCGGCTTCCCGGCGGACGCGGCAGCGTCCCTTGTACCGAAATACGCGCTGAGGCCGGGGTACCAGGTGTGCTATGCAATCGGACTCAGGCGTTTTATCGATCTGTACCGCCGGTACGGAACGGCGGATGCGAAGGGTTTTGTCGGAGGGGTCCTCTCCGGCGGGGAGATCGGGTTCGACCTCCTGGAAAAGAACCTGCGCTGGCACTCCGGGAAATCTTGAGGAATTACCGGGTTTCTGGAGATATTCTCTCGAGGTCGGCGGGCACGTAAAAATGGGGGAATGGATGGAGAATTTTCTCGGCTATCACTCGGAATGGAACCTGGGAAGCCCGGGGGGATGGGACTACCAGCGCATCACCCAGGTGATCGGCAAGGAGGTGTGGAGACGGCTCAATGCGATCCATAAGATTGGCGTGGAGCTGGATTTCGACCATCCTCTCCTCTATCCGATCGATGGATTCGTCCGGATGCTCCTCGAGGTTCATCGCGCGCGGGAGGGGAGAAATCCCGGGATCATCGCCGTTGTGGCGGAGGAAGAGACGCTCGAAGACGTCACCGAGAACAGAAATCTCGCCGCGCGGCTCAGTGAAATTCCCGGAATAACGGGGCTCCTCACGGCGCCCCACGAGCTGGAGCTTAATAACGGGAGGGTATGCCACAGGGGCAAACCCGTTTCCCTGCTCTTCGTCGATTTCAACACCGACACCCTCCTCTCCCTGCACCGCCGGCGGGACCTTTCCCCCCTGCTGGCGGCGGTCAGGGAAGGGCGGGTCATCAATCCCCGGGGCACCGGACCGATCAACGTCAAGAGCGTCTTTGAGCTCATCAGCGGCCCCTGCCGGGAGCGCTTTCATCCGCAAACCGTCAGCCGCACGCCGTGGACCCGCAGGTTCTATCCCCGCAAGACGGAAGGGCCGAAAGGGGAGGCCGTCGCCGACCTTATAGAGTGGACCCGGCAACACTGGGACTCGCTGGTCCTCAAGCCCGAGCGGGGATATTCGGGAAAGGGGGTCCGTGTGGGCGGGGTCCACGGAAACGTCGAGGAAATAATCCAGACCGCGCTCCATGCGGGCGACTACATCGTCCAGGAGAAGGTCCCCCTTCATCTATGGGCGGAGGACAATCCCGTCCTCGACAGGGAACGGAGGGAGGTCTCGCTTGCCCGTTTCCAAACCGATTTCCGCTGCCTGTTCGGCCCGGAGCGGGTTTTTGGTTTTCTGGTGCGGTTCGGCGGAATTCCCACCAACGTCGGAAGCGGCGGCGGGGTGCAGCCGCTCGCCATACTGCGTTCGGAGATGACGGTAAAGGATGCCGTGGACCGCATCAACGAGGCCGTCCTCTCCGTCGGCTACGGGGACCTGCTCGAGATCGCCGAGATGCAGGAGAAGATGGCCTTCGACCACCGGTTCACCTACCTGCTCGGACCGATCAGGATGGCCCTCCGGCCGCGGGTGGTGAGGCCCGGCCACCTCGACGCCTTGCGCGCCTACTGCAGCGCCGTCTGGTCCGATTGCCTGACCCTGGAGAGGATGTGGCTTTCGGGGGAAATCGATTCGTTCGTGAAGATCGAAGCCGAAGAACTCGCGATCGCCCGTTCCCAGGTCTGGGGCGGCTCCCCCGCCATTTTCGCGTCCGACGGGCTCTTCAGTTTCGGCGCGCACCCGGAGGGGCCATGACTTTCGATGTGAACCCGGAATGGTGGAAGGAGCTCTTTGACGAGGTCTATCTCCTCACCGACGCCCGCTCGGTCTGCGACGCGGATGTGACGCGTCGGGAGATCGATCTCATCCGCGAATTGATCCCGCTTTCCCCGGAGCACGACATCCTCGATCTCTGCGGCGGCCACGGAAGGCATTCCATGGAACTGCACAGCCGCGGGTTCAGGAGGTGCACCGTCCTGGACTACTCGCAGTTTCTCATCGAGCGGGGGAGAAGTGACGCTGTCCGATTGGGGATGGAGATCCGATCTCTCCGGGGAGACGCCAGGAAAACCGGCCTTCCCCCGGAGAGCTTCGACCATGTGCTGATCCTCGGCAACTCTTTCGGATACAGCGCTTCCCCGGAGGGAGACCGGGCGATCCTCTCCGAGGCGATGCGCCTG
>JBFYYH010000203.1:0-5562 GCA_041310125.1 Syntrophaceae bacterium
GGAGACGGAGAGGTGATTGTGGCGGAGGCGGACGAGAGCGACGGTTCCTTTCTCAAGCTCAACCCCTGTCTGGCCGTGATCACGAACATCGACCGGGAGCACCTCGACCACTACCGGGATCTGGAGGAGATCCGGGAGGCCTTCCTGCGCTTTGCCAACATCGTCCCCTTCTACGGCACGACCATCCTCTGCCTGGACGATCCCAACGTCCAGGAAATCCTTCCGCGGATCCAGCGCAAGGTGGTCACCTACGGGCTCTCCCCCGCCGCGGATTACCGGGCGGAAAAAGTCGCCTTCTCCGGCCCCGTTTCCCGCTTTTCCCTCACCTGCCGAAAAACGCTCCTTGGCACCGTCCGGCTGAATGTCCCCGGATTGTTCAACGTCTACAATGCCCTGGCGGCGATCGCGGCAGCCCGGGAGATGGGGCTGGCCTTTCCGGTCATCCGCGAGGGCCTCCAGCGCTTCGCCGGCGTCCAGCGCCGTCTGGAGGTCCGGGGAGAGGCGCGGGGGGTCACCGTGGTCGACGATTACGGCCATCATCCGACGGAGATCCGGGCCACGCTCGCCGCGGCGAGACAGGTCTGGTCCGGCAGGAGGATCCTCGTCGTCTTTCAACCGCACCGCTACAGCCGGACCCGGGCCCTCTTCGATGAATTCATCCAGGCGTTCGCGGAGGCGGATGGCCTCGTCGTCACGGACATCTACGCCGCGAGCGAGGAGCCGATCCCGGGGGTGACTGCGGAGGCGCTCTGCGAGGCGATCCGGCGCGCGGGACACCCGGATGCCCTTCATATTTCCGGAACCGACGCCATCGTCGACCATCTGCGGAAGATCGCCCGTCCCTCGGATGTCCTGCTCACCCAGGGAGCGGGGAATGTCTGGAAGGTCGGCGAGACTTTTCTGAAACGGTTCGGGGAGGAAACCGCAGATGAACCGAGATGAAACCCTCCGGGAACATCTGAGGGGGCTCCTCCCCGGAAGGATCCGCTTCGACGAACCGGCGGATCGCCACACCTCGATTTGCGACGGGCGAAGGATCGATGCCCTCGCTTTCCCGGAAAGCGAGGCGGAGCTGGCGAGCCTGGTCACCTTCCTCCGGGAGTGCCGGACACCTTTCCTCCCGGTCGGCCACTGGTCCAACCTGATCGTGCGGGACGGGGGTTACCGGGGGGTCCTGATCTCGCTGGCGCAGATGCGCAGCTTGAGCCTGGGGCAGAATGGGGACGGGGGCCTTCTGGTCAGGGCGGATGCCGGCGCGCCGCTCGCCGAACTGGTGAACCTTGCCGTTCGGGAATCGCTCAGTGGAGTCGAGTTCTGCGCGGGCATCCCCGGCAGCGTCGGCGGCGCCATCCGGATGAACGCCGGGGCCTATGGGGGAGAGATCCAGCAGGTGATCGCCCTGGTCCGCTTGCTGGATCCGGCGGGCAGTTTTCGAACCGCCTCCCGGGACACCCTCAACTTTTCATACAGAGACCTTGACTTGCCGGCGGAAACGATTATCATCGGCGCGGTGTTTCGGTTGCGGCGGGGAGACCGGGAGACCATCGCAGTCAGGGTTCGGGAGATTCTCGAGATGAGAAGGGCCAAGCATCCGCTGGAATTCCCGAACGCCGGCTCCGTCTTCAAGAATCCCCGAGCGGTCCCGGCCGGGAAACTCATCGAGCAGGCGGGGCTCAAGGGGGTCCGGATCGGAGACGCCCAGGTATCGGAAAAGCACGGCAATTTTATCGTCAACCGGGGGAAGGCCACCGCGGGGGAGATCCTCCGCCTGATCGCCCTGATTCAGCAGAGGGTTTTCGAGGCGACCGGCCATGCCCTGGAAACCGAGGTGAAAATCATCGGGGAATGAGCGGGGGGAACTCCTCTGCCCTGTGCGGGTTCGACCATGAAGACTTCGTACCGCCTGCAGTTTGAAGCGAAGAAAAACCGGCTGAAGCGCCGTGCGGGGGATGTCCTGCTGGAAACCGGACGGGCGCTTCTTCTGACGGGCGCGATCGTCGCCGTGACGGCGCTGCTCATCGCCGCTTTCGACTTCACGCTCCGCTCCCCCCATCTGGGCGTCCGGGAAACCGTCGTCCGGGGATGCAAGGAGTTGACGGAAAAAGAGGTCCTGTCGCTGGCCGGCATCCGCTCCTCGCCGAACGTCCTCGGCGTGAACCTGGAGGCCATGGCGCGGCGGATCCGGGCCAATCCGTGGATCCGGGAGGTCTCCATCGGACGGGAATTGCCGAACCGTCTGGTGATCGTCATCCAGGAAAGGACGCCGGTGGCGCTCCTCGAAAGGCAGAAGGAAATGTTCCTGCTCGACGAGAACGGAGCGCCGTTCAAGAAGCTGGAACCGGGCGAGGGAAACGATCTTCCGGTGCTGACGGGCTGCGTCCGGGAGGGGCGGATCGACGAGCCTCTGCTGAAGAGCGCCCTCTCGCTGCTGAAGATCCTGGCCGGGACGAAGGACGGTCCCCCCATCGGAACCGTCTCGGAGATCCACGGAAACGAGACCTTCGGGCTCTCCCTTTTTACCGACAGGGGCCTCTGTCTCCAGGTCGGCTTCGACGGCTACGAGGGCAAGCTCAAGCGGCTGGCCCCGGTGATGGAGGATCTGGACAGGAAGAACATGAGGTCGGCCTTTCTGATGATTGACCTCAACGATCCCGCCAAGATCAACGTGGAGAGACGAAACATCCTGGCGCCGGCCGGTCCGGCCGCCCAAGGAAAGGGATACCGGATGTAGGACAGGTCCGCATCTTTGAAAGGGAACCGGACGGCGGAGCGAAGAATGCCGCCCTCGTAACAAGAGGCAGGGGCGCTGAGCCGAGAACGCCGGGAGGTTTCCGCGGAGCGTTCGCGAAAAAGCTGGAGGATTGGATGGGGAAGAAACAGAACGTCATCGTCGGTCTGGATATCGGTACGACCAAGACCTGCGCGATCGTCGGGGAGGTCCGGGAAACGGGCGTCGACATCATCGGCATCGGATCCCACCCCTCGGAGGGACTGCGGAAAGGGGTCGTGGTCAACATCGAAAGCACCGTCGAGTCGATCAAGCGGGCGGTGGAGGAGGCGGAGCGCACCTCCGGCTGCGAGATCCGTTCCGTGTATGCGGGAATCGCGGGAGGCCATATCCGCGGCCAGAACAGCCTCGGAATCGTCGCCGTCAAGGGACGCGAGGTGGAGGCGGACGACGTGGAGAGGGCGATCGAAGCGGCCAGGGCGATCGCGATCCCCCTGGACCGGCAGATCCTTCACACACTGCCGCAGTATTACGTGGTCGACGAACAGGACGGGATCCGCGATCCGGTGGGGATGTCGGGCGTCCGCCTGGAAGCCAAGGTCCACGTCGTGACCGGGGCGGTCACCTCCATTCAGAACATCGTCAAGTCGGTCAACCGGGTGGGCCTGGACATCCACGATGTCGTCCTCGAGCAGCTCGCCTCCAGCGAGGCGGTCCTCAGTTCCGACGAAAAGGATCTCGGGGTGGCCCTGATCGACATCGGCGGCGGCACCACGGACATCGCCATCTTCTCGGAGGGAAGCATCAAGCACACGGCGGTCATCCCGGTCGGGGGCAACTACGTCACGAGCGACATCGCCACCGGGCTCAGGACACCGATCGCGGAGGCGGAACGGATCAAGATCAAGTACGGCTGCGCCTACATGCCGCTGATCCCCAAGGATGAGGCGATCGAGGTCCCCAGCGTCGGGGGCCGGGAACCTCGGGAGGTCTCCCGGCAGATCCTGGGACGGATCATCGAGCCCCGGATGGACGAGATTCTCAACATGGCCTGCAAGGAGATCACCAAGTCCGGGTGCGAGGATATCCTGGCGGCGGGGGTGGTCCTGACGGGCGGGGCCTCGATCCTTGAGGGGGTCCCCGAACTGGCGGAACAGATCTTCAACATGCCGGTCCGGCGGGGATGTCCGCAGGGCATCGGCGGCCTGACGGACGTGGTGAACAGCCCCCTCTATGCGACCGGCGTCGGTCTGGTGCTTTACGGGAGCCGGAACATCGCGCGGGAAGCCCTGATCCGGGCGGAGGGAAATTTCATCAGCCGTTCGTTCAAGAGGCTCAAACTCTGGGTTCTTGACTTCTTTTAGATTGAGGGAGGGAGGAGTATGTTCGAATTGTCGGATACGGGCTTTGTGAGCACGGCCAGGATCAAGGTGATCGGAATCGGCGGCGCGGGCGGAAATGCGGTGAACACCATGATCTCGTACAACCTCCGGGGGGTCGATTTCATTGCGGCGAACACCGACGCGCAGGCGCTGGGGGCATCCGCATCGCCGGTGAAGATCCAGCTGGGCGCCGAGGTCACCAAGGGGCTGGGCGCCGGTTCGGACCCCGACATCGGACGACAGGCCGCCCTGGAGACCCGGGAGCAGATGCGGGAACAGCTGGAAGGGGCCGACATGATCTTCATCACCGCCGGCCTGGGGGGAGGAACCGGAACCGGGGGCGCGCCGATCGCGGCGGAGATCGCCAGGGAGTTGGGGGCCCTGACCGTGGCCGTTGTGACGAAGCCCTTCCTCTTCGAGGGGAAGAGGCGAAACGGACAGGCGGAGTCGGGGATCGGCGAACTGCGCAAAAGCGTGGACACCCTGATCATCGTTCCGAACCAGCGGCTCCTCAGCATCGGCGGACGGAACCTCTCGCTGCTCGAGGCCTTCAAAAAGGCGGACGACATCCTCTACCATGCCGTGAAGGGGATCTCCGACCTGATCATGATCCCGGGGCTGATCAACCTTGACTTCGCGGACGTGAAGAACATCATGTCGGAGATGGGTTTCGCCCTGATGGGAACGGGGGTGGCCAGCGGCGAAAACCGGGCGGTGGAAGCGGCCCAGAAGGCGATCTCCTCGCCGCTTCTGGAAGACAACACGATCCAGGGTGCCCGCGGCGTCCTCCTGAACATCACCGGCGGTCCGGACATGACCCTCTACGAGATCCACGAGGCCTCCTCCCTGATCCAGTCCGAAGCGCACGAGGATGCGAACATCATCTTCGGCACCGTCGTCGACGAAACGATGGCGGACGAGATCCGGATCACCGTGATCGCGACCGGTTTCGAAAACCCGGACTTCTCGAAGGCGAATGTGACCACACTGGGGAGAATCGGGCGGCCAAATCTCGGCATCCCCACCTTCATCCGGAACGAAAAGCCGCTGGAGGGCGTGGGAATCAAGCCGGAGCGGGCGGAGGAAGAGATGCATCCGGATCTGGAGATCCCCACGTTCCTCAGGAGACAGGCGGACTGAGCGGGCAGGCGCCCGGAGGAGAGATGAAGGCCCGAAAATGTCCTGGAAACTCAAAAAGAAGTGCCTCGATCTCCTCGCGCGGGAAGAGGGTTTCACCCGGAAGATCTGGGGCGAATCCCTGACCGTCTGTCTCGCCTATCCGAACGCCTACCGGACAGGAATGTCCAACCTCGGCTTTCAGACCGTCTACGCCCTGATCAACCGCCACCCCGACTGCCTCTGCGAACGGGTTTTCCTTCCCGACCCCGGAGACGAAGCGGATCATGCCGCCTCCTTCGCTCCGCTTTCCAGCCTCGAATCGCAGAAAGATCG
>JBFYYH010000204.1:0-2593 GCA_041310125.1 Syntrophaceae bacterium
CACGTCCCCGGCTGTGCTGCCGGGGATGCGGGAGCGGACTGTCACGATCTCGGGCCTCTCCAAGACCTTCAGCATCACCGGCTGGCGGATCGGCTACTGCATCGCCGATGAGCGGTGGAGCCGGACCATCGGCTACTTCAACGACCTCGTCTACGTCTGCGCCCCCGCCCCCCTCCAGATGGGGGTGGCCCGGGGGCTCCTGGAACTGGAACCGTCCTACTACGAGGGCCTGTCGGTGGAGTTCGCCCTCAAGCGCGACCTCATCTGCGGAGCCCTCGCGAAGGTGGGGCTCCGGCCCCATGTGCCCCGGGGGGCCTACTACGTGCTGGCGGACATCTCGGACCTCCCGGGGGGGAGTGGCAAGGAGAAGGCCATGAACCTACTCGGCCGGACGGGTGTCGCCTGCGTCCCCGGGGAGGCCTTCTATGCCGGACCGGGGGGTGAAACGCTGGCCCGGTTCTGCTTCGCCAAGGAGGACCCGGTCCTGGAGGAGGCCTGCCGACGGCTTCTCGGCCTCCGGGAGGATCGCTGAAGGAAGGACCGATGCTCGCGAAGCCCCACCAACTCGGAAATCCGCGCTTCTACGGCAAGATCCTCATCGACGCGGGCCTCTTCGCGGCGGCCCACGTCCTGGCCTACGGGTTCCGGTTCGAGTTCGCCCCCGACGCCTCCCGGATCGCCCAGCTCACGGCCGTCCTGCCTTGGCTCGTTTCCCTCAAGGTCGCCATCTTCTACGCCCTCGGCCTTTACCACGGCATGTGGCGCTACACGAGCGTCCGCGATTTCTGGCGGCTCGGGCTCGCCTGCCTGCTGGGAATTCTCCTGAGCATGGCCATCGTCTTCCTCTTCTACCGGGACGAGAACTTCTCCCGGGCGGTCTTCCTCATGGACGGGGGGATGACTTTCCTGATGGCGGGGGCGCACCGGCTCCTCGTCCGCTCCTATTACCCAGCCCAGGCCCGCACGGGGGCCGGCGGAACGGAACCGGCCGTGATCCGCCCTCCCCGGAGGGTCCTCATCGTCGGGGCCGGCGACGCGGGGGAAAAGATCCTCCGGGAGATTCACGACAACGAGCAGATCCACTACCGGGTCGCCGGCTTCGTCGACGACCATCCCCACAAGCAGGGGCGCTCCATCCACGGGGTCACCATCCTGGGCAAGGTGGGGGAAATGCCCACCCTCGTGAAGCGGCACGAAATCGAGGAAGTCCTCATCGCCGTCCCGTCGGCCTCGGGGGAGCAGATGCGGCGGATCGTCGACATGTGCAAGGAGTGCGGGGTCACCTACAAGACCCTCCCGGGCATCGGGGAGATCATCGACGGGCGGGTGAGCGTCAAGATCCTCCGGGACGTGAGCTACGAGGACCTCCTGGGGCGGCCCCCGGTCCACCTGGACGTGACGGGGATCCGCAGTTACCTCGCGGGTCGGACGATCCTCATCACCGGGTGCGGCGGTTCCATCGGCTCCGAGCTCTGCCGACAGCTGGTGCGCTTCGAGCCGGGGCTTCTCCTTCTGGTGGACTCCTCGGAGGCGAACCTCTTCCAGATCCAGATGGAGATGGAAAACGAGCTGTCCTTCCGGCGGTACGAGCCGATCCTGGGACAGGTGCAGGACGAGGCCCTGATGCGGTCCGTCTTCGAGAAGTACGGGCCCGCCGTGGTCTTCCACGCCGCCGCCTACAAGCACGTCCCCATGCTGGAGAGGAATCCCTGGGAGGCCGTCTTCAACAACATCCAGGGCAGCCGGACGGTCATGGAGACGGCCGCCACCTTCGGCGTGGAGCGGTTCGTCCTGGTGTCCACCGACAAGGCCGTCCGCCCCACCAACGTCATGGGGGCCAGCAAACGGGTCGCGGAACTGATCCTCCAGTCCTTCCAGGGAACGCAGACCCGGTTCCTTTCCGTCCGCTTCGGCAACGTGGTGGGGTCCTCCGGCTCGGTGATCCCCCTGTTCCGCCGGCAGATCGAGCACGGCGGGCCCGTCACGGTGACCCACCCGGAGGTGACCCGCTTCTTCATGACGATCCCCGAGGCGGCCCAGCTCATCATCCAGGCCGGCGCCATGGGGGAGGGCGGGGAGATCTACATCCTGAAGATGGGCACCCCCGTCCGCATCGTCGACATGGCCCGGGACCTGATCCGCCTCTCGGGGCGGGAGCCCGAGCGGGACGTCCGAATCGTCTTCACGGGTCTCCGGGAGGGGGAGAAGCTCTACGAGGAACTGATCACCGAGGGGGAGGGGATCGTTCCGACGCGCCACGAGAAGATCCTGGTTCTCCGCCCCGATTTGGACCCGGGCCGGGAAGGGGACCCGGGGGTCCTCCGCGACCGTCTCGACGGCGGGATCGGGCAGCTTGCGGACGCCGCCGCCCGTCACGACGCACAGGAGATCAAGCGGCTCCTCCGGGAGATCGTGCCCGAATACGTCCCCCAGGATTCGCGGAGCGTGCTTTGACGGACTCCTTTTCCGTCACCGTCATCGGGGCCGGCGTGGTGGGACTCGCGGTGGCCGAGCGGCTGGCGCGGGAGTACCGGGACGTCCTGGTGATCGAGCGGCATGACGGCTTCGGCCGGGAAACCAGCAGCCGCAACAG
>JBFYYH010000205.1:0-5669 GCA_041310125.1 Syntrophaceae bacterium
TCGTGCCGGACCAGGATATGGCGGATCTCCTGGCGGAACATCTCGTCATAGATGTCCATCACGGACCCCCCCGGATAACCGAACAGGGTGTCGACGTTCTCTTCTTTCATGGCCCTGAAGAGGATCTGGGATCCCGTCTCTTCCATGGCTTAAATCCTCCGCTTTCTTTCTCCAAAAAAAAACCGTTACCGGGGCCGGTAACGGTTTCATGTTCAATCTTTTTTCAGGAACAGACCATCACCCAGCCTCTATGCGGCAGGGAATAATTATCCCGATCAGGATGGCGATCTCTACGGGGGTTGCCCTGTTCCCAAATCTTTCCATAACGATCCTTCCCTGGAATACGGTTCCCCTATAACCAGACTTCCTGCCCTTGTCAAGCGGAATCTTTGGCCAAAAACCGCGCGCATGCCGTGCATTCCGCATCAGGCGAATCGCGCAAATCGGGCTTTGACTCGTTTCCCGGCTTTCGATATACTCCAGCCGCCTGTCCGGGTGTCTTATTTCACTGCAGGCCGCGATCTCCGGTTTCGCAATCTGCGCCGGGAGATCTTTGAATGACTTGAAAATCACGCTCCCTCTGCGCGCTGTACATTTTTCGACCCGAAAAATCCACAATGCGCGCTTCCGGGAGATGATTTTCAAGGGTTTCGCCGGATCTGCCCGTTTTGCCCCGGGCCCCATCACTCTCTTCAGGAGGTTTTCATGAAACTGTTCGATCTGTTCAAGCTGAGCGGCAAGGTCGCCCTGGTGACGGGCGGGGGGAGGGGAATCGGAAGGTTCATCGCCGAGGGGCTTGCGGAGGCGGGCGCCGACCTGATCCTCACCTCGCGGAAGATGAAGAACCTCGAAGTTGCGGCCCAGTCCATCTCCAGGGAGTTCGGCGTGAAGGTCCTTCCGATCGCCTGCGACATGGCGAAGGCGGAGGAGATCGAGGCCATGCTCCAGACAGCAATAGCGCAATTTCCCCGGATCGACATCCTGGTGAACAACGCCGGGGCCACCTGGGGAGCGCCGACGCTCGATTTCCCCCTCGAAAAATGGGACCAGCTCTTCAATGTCAATGTCCGCGGCGTCTGGATCCTCACCCAGAAGGTCGCCCGGCTCATGAAGGAACAGGGGGGCGGAAACATCATCAACCTCTCTTCGGTCATGGCATTCAGGGGCTCGGAGGAGCTGCTCCACCCCGCCGTCCCCTACAACTCGACGAAGGCCGCGATCAACCTGCTGACGATGAACCTGGCCGTGAAGCTCGCCCCCTGGAAAATCCGCGTCAACGCGATCGCCCCGGGTTTTTTCCGGACCGACATGATGGCGTACATCGAAAAGCCGGAGTTCAAGCCCGCCTATGAGATGCTGCTGGGGACGATTCCGCTGGGGCGAATCGGGGATGCCGACGACATGAAGGGGCTTGCCGTCTTTCTGGCGTCGGACGCGTCGGCCTACATGACCGGGCACGTCGTCGTCAACGACGGCGGGCTCATCGCCAAATAGGTCCGGAAATGGAACGGACAGGGGCGCGGTGAGCGGCCTGAGGGAAGCGCCGCTGCCCGTTGCCCGATCGGTGCCCAACAGGATGGCATGAAAGCGGAAAGCATCTTCGATCGGAAGGGAAGGGAAGGGCGGAGCGTTGAGCCGCTTCGGGACGCCGCAACGGTGATCCTTGTCCGCGGGCTTTCGGACGGTCCGTTCGAGCTCTTCCTCATGCGGCGCCACCGGAATCAGGCGTTCATGGGCGGGGCGTTCGTCTTTCCGGGCGGCCGGCTGGACGGGGCCGATTCGGACCCGGGGCTTGGGGAATGGATCGGCGGGCTCTCCCCGGCTGACGCCCGGGACCGGCTCCAGGAGCCGGAACTTTCCGAAGCCGCCGCGCTGGGGCTGTTCATGGCCGCCATCCGGGAAACCTTTGAGGAGGCCGGGGTTCTCCTCGCCCGCGACGAGACCGGGCGGCCGGTCGATCTGGCCGATTCCGCGACCGCCGTCCGCTATTCCGCTTGCCGTACGGAGCTCCACGAAGGGAGGCTCTCCCTTGCGGAGCTGGCCCGGCGGGAGAAGATCCGCTTCGCTCCGGACCTCCTTGCCCCCTATTCGCACTGGATCACCCCGACGATCGAACCCCGCCGGTTCGATACGCGCTTTTTCCTGGCGGCGCTCCCGGAGGGGCAGATTCCGGCCCATGACCGGATGGAGCTGACGGAATCCCGATGGATGACGCCCGCGACGGCCCTGGCGGAGCATCATGCGGGAAGGATTGTCCTGATGCCGCCCACGCTCAAGACGGTCGAGGAATTGAATGCATTTCCCTCGGCCGGCCGCCTCTTCGCTGCGGCGCGGTCGAGGAGGATGGATCCGATCCTCCCCGAGGCGTTCAGGATGGCGGAGAGCTTCGGCGTCCTCCTGCCCAACGATCCAGAACACACCCTCTCCGCTTCGGGCCCGCCCGCCCGCCCCGGAGAGACCACGCGGATCGTGATGGAGGGCGGGATCTGGAGAACCCGCCCGGCTACCTTTTCGCCTTGATCGTTGCCTGGGCCGCCGCGAGCCGCGCGATCGGCACGCGGAACGGCGAGCAGCTCACGTAGGTCAGGCCGTTTTTGTAGCAGAAATCGACGGAGGCCGGATCGCCGGCCTGCTCGCCGCAGATGCCGACCTTGAGCTCCGGACGGGTGGCGCGGCCCTTCTGGACGGCCATCGTGATGAGCTGGCCGACGCCGTCCTGGTCGATGGTCTGGAACGGGTCGGCGGCGAGGAGTTTCAGGTCGAGGTATTCGTTCAGGAACCCGCCCATGTCGTCGCGGCTGAAGCCGTACGTCAACTGGGTCAGATCGTTGGTGCCGAAGGAGAAGAACATCGAGCTTTCGGCCATCCGGTCGGCGAGAAGCGCGGCGCGCGGGATTTCGATCATCGTGCCGTACTTGTACTCGAGGCCGGCGAGGCCCGCGAGGCCGAAGCGGTTGAGAACCTCGATGTGGACGCGCTCCACGATTTTTCGGGTGAACTCCAGCTCGGAGACATCGCAGGTGACCGGAACCATGATCTCCGGCATGCACCTCTTGCCGGACTTGATCAGTTCGGCGGCGCACTCGAAGATCGCGCGGATCTGCATCTCGCTCACCTCCGGATAAGTGATGCCCAGGCGGATGCCGCGGTGGCCCATCATCGGGTTCGACTCGTGGAGCGCCTCGCCACGCTCCTGGATCTCCTCCACCGGGATGCCCAGCGCCCGGGCCAGCTCCGCCTGCTTTTCGGCGCTCTGCGGCACGAACTCGTGGAGGGGGGGATCGAGGAGCCGGATCGTCACCGGGAACCCCTCCATGGCCTCCATCGTCCCCTTCAGCGAGCTCTTGATGAATGGGAAGAGTTCATCCAGCGCGGCCCTGCGCTCCTCGGCGGTCCTGCTGAGGATCATCTTCCGCAGGCAGAAGAGGGGCTCATCGGAGCCCTCGCCGTAGAACATGTGCTCGGTGCGGAACAGGCCGATCCCCTCGGCGCCGAAGTTGCGGGCGACCCGGGCGTCCTCGGCCGTGTCGGCGTTGGTGCGCACGCCCATCGTCCGGTATCGGTCGGCCATGGCCATGAACCGCTGGAAGCGCGGATTTTCCGAGGCGTCGATCATCGGCAGGGAGCCCAGGTAGACGTGCCCCTTGGTGCCGTTCAGGGTGACGGCATCTCCTTCCTTCAGAACGATTCCGGACCCGGCGATCGCGGCGGTCCTGGATTCGGCGTCCACATGAAGGCTGCCGGCGCCGACGATGCAGCATTTGCCCCAGCCGCGGGCGACAAGCGCCGCGTGGGAGGTCATGCCGCCGCGGGCGGTGAGGATGCCGACGGCTGCCCGCATCCCATCAATATCCTCAGGGTTGGTTTCCTCGCGCAGCAGAATGCAGGTTTTGCCGGCGCGGAACGAGGCCACGGCGTCCTCGGCCGTGAAGACCAGCGTGCCGCAGGCAGCGCCCGGGCCGGCGGGCAGCCCCTTGACGATCGGGACAGCCTCCTTTTCCGCATTCGGATCGATGACCGGGTGGAGGACCTCGTCGAGCTGCCGGGGTTCGACGCGCAGGATGGCGGTGATCTCGTCGATCAGCCCCTCGTCCAGCATGTCGATCGCCATGGTCAGGGCGGCCGTTCCGGTGCGCTTTCCGGCTCGGCACTGCAGCATCCAGAGTTTGCCCTCCTGGATGGTGAATTCGATGTCGAGCATGTCGATGAAGCGCTTTTCCAGCGTGGCGCGGATGGCGTTAAGTTCCCGGTAGATCTCCGGCATGGCGTGCTCCATGCTCACCAGATGCCGGTTCTGCTCGTTCCGGGTGTCGTCGTTGATCGGGGCCGGGGTGCGGATGCCGGCGACGACGTCCTCGCCCTGGGCGTTGACCAGCCACTCCCCGTAAAACTGGTTCGCGCCGGTGGCCGGGTCGCGAGTGAAGGCGACGCCCGTGGCGGAATGGTCGCCCATGTTGCCGAAGACCATCGCCTGGACGTTGACCGCGGTTCCCCAGTCGTCCGGGATCCCCTCGATCCGCCGGTAGGAGACGGCCTTTTTGCCGTTCCAGCTTTTGAACACGGCCGCAATGGCGCCCCACAACTGGTCGATCGGATCGTCCGGGAAGGGTTTGCCGAGGTGCGTCCCGACCAGCGTCTTGAACTCGCCGGCCAGCGCCTTGAGGTCGTCGGCGTCGAGATCCGTATCGGATTTGCACCCCTTGGCGCGCTTCATCTCGTCGAGTTTCTCGTCGAGGATCTTGCGGATGCCGATGCCGAGGGCCGGTTCGTGCCCCTCCGCCTTCTCCATGACCACATCGGCGTACATCATGATCAGGCGGCGGTAGGAATCCCAGACAAAGCGGGGGTTGACCGTCTTGGCGATCATGCCCGGGATGGTTGCGGAGCAGAGGCCGACGTTGAGAACCGTGTCCATCATGCCGGGCATCGACGAGCGGGCGCCGGAGCGGCAGGAGATCAGAAGCGGATTCTCCGCGTCGCCGTACTTCATCCCCATGATCGACTCGACCTTGTGGATCGCCTCCAGGACCTGGCCGGTCAGCTCGGCCGGGAGCTTGCAGCCGCCGGCATAGTAGTCCGTGCAGCATTCGGTGCTGACGGTGAAGCCGGCCGGAACGGAGATGCCCAGGGAGCACATCTCCGCCAGGTTGGCCCCTTTTCCGCCCAGCAGGTTCTTGTCGGCCGCGGAACCCTCGGCGGAACCGCCGCCAAAGGTGTACACATATTTCTTTCTCATGGTTTCTTCTCCTTGTTGCCGTCTCCGGCAGGGTGTTGTCTTATGCTGCAGCGCCGGGGTAAAAATGGCAGCGTACCATACTGATTTCCCGCGGGGCCGTCAATCGAAAAATGGGCCGCCTCTCCAGCATCCCCCCGGTTGCGCCTTGTGAGGCCTAAAGGGAGCGAGAAATGTCTTCGGCGGGCGAGTTTTCAGGCGGGCGGATCTGTCGGGTGTTGTCGCCGGTCCGTCCGTTCCCTCTCGGGGCGCCGAACGGGGCAGGACGGGAAGCGGAGGCTCTCGCCCACGCGCGAGCGAGAGCCTCCCGTGTGTTCAGAACTTGACCTGCGGGACCGCCTGGGCGCCGGCGGGGGCCTCGAAGAAGTCGGCTTTTCCGAAGCCGTACAGCCCAGCCAGCAGGTTCTTGTCGGCCGCGGAACCCTCGGCGGAACCG
>JBFYYH010000206.1:0-7712 GCA_041310125.1 Syntrophaceae bacterium
TCTGCCGGGGCTCATCCGGGCGAAAGAACCGGGGAGCAGGGGGTGGAACGAAGCGGTAGAACTTATCCTGGACCGACTGGAGGCGGCTCCCGGATGAGGAATCTTCCCGACCGGAATGGGACGGGAGACGGACAGAGAGGAGGGAACAATGACCAAAGCAACCCGGTTTGCGACGGCCCTGAGGCCCCATGTCCTGACGAAGATCGAGATGCTGGGATACACGGACATCGTGATCGGCATCCCCGCCTACCACACCGGCGAATCCATCGTCCACGTCATCAAGACCGTTGTCCGGGGGCTCGAACAGTACTATCCGCACCTCAAAGCCCTCATCATGGTTTCAGACGGCGGCTCCACCGATGACACGAGGGACATGGCCCGGATGGTGGACCCGAAGTCCTACAACATCGAAAGCATCGTCACCATCTACCGGGGACTTCCCGGCAAGGGATCGGGATTGCGGGCGGTCTTCGAGGTCGCCTCCTTCCTGAGGGCAAGGGCGATCGCCGTCTTCGATTCGGATCTGATCTCGATCACGCCGGAATGGATCCGGAACATCCTCGATCCGGTCTTTCACGGGTACGATTACGTGGCGCCGAATTACAGCCGCTTCAAACTGGACGGCACGATCACGAACACCCTCGCCTACAATCTGACCCGCGCACTCTACGGGCAGCGAATCCGCCAGCCGATCGGAGGAGACTTCGGAATCTCCCCGGCCCTGGTGAAACACTACCTGAGCCAGGATGTCTGGGACTCGGACGTGGCGAGGTTCGGGATCGACATCTGGATGACCACATCGGCCATCGTCGGCGGATTCCGGCTCTGCCAGGCGAAACTGGGGGTCAAGGTGCACGACCGGAAGGACCCCGCCTCCGACCTGGGCCCCATGCTGCGCCAGGTGGTCGGCACCACCTTCCAGCTCATGGAGACCTACCAGGACACCTGGCTGAAGATCCGGGGATCGCAGGACGTGCCCACCCTCGGGGATTTCGAGGAGCAGAAGGCGGAGGCCTTCGAGATCGACCAGGCAAACCTCGTCGAATATTTCAAGGTTGGCCTGAACAATTTCGGCGGCGTCTGGAAGAACATCCTTGAAGAGGCGGATTTCAAAATCATCCAAGAGCTCGCCCGAACCCACAAAAACAAGCCCTTCTCGATGCCGGTCGACACCTGGGTCCGGATCGTCTACCGCTACGCCGGCGCCTTTCGGACGACGCCCCGGCAGCGGTTCAAGGTCCTCGACACGCTGACCCCCCTCTATTACGGCCGGGTCGCCTCCCTGGTCAATGAACTCCGGGAGATGACCCAGCAGGAGGCAGAGAGGCACTTCGAGAAACAGGCGCTGGCCTTCGAGGGGATGAAGGATTACCTGATCGGGAGCTGGAAAGGAAAGGGGGAGTAGAGATGGCCGATTTCTGTCAGAACGGCGTGATCACGACCCTGCAAAAACTCAGGGAAAGGCCTGTCGAGGAGATCGAACGGGAACTCAAGACGATCTCGAAAGATCGGAAAATGGTCCTCCTGCTCCCTGCCCTGGTGACGGAATTCGACGGTAAGGCGATGCCCCGGATCATCGAGGAGTTGAAAGGGGTGGACTACCTCCATCAGATCGTCCTCTCCTTAGACCGGGCGAACAAAAGTCAATTTGAAAAGATCCGGGAAAAATTGTCGGTTCTGCAGGCGGACGTCCGGGTGATCTGGCATGACGGACCCCGGATGAAGGCGCTCCTCCGGGAGTTGATGGATTCGGACTTCGATCTGGACATCCCGGGAAAGGGTCGCTCCGTCTGGATATCCCTGGGGTATGTCCTTGCGGGAAGGGAGGTCTATGCGATCGCCCTGCACGACTGCGACATCGTGAACTACAAAAGAGAGCTGGTGGCGAGACTGGTCTATCCGGTCGTCCATCCCACGCTCGATTTCGAGTTCAGCAAGGGGTACTATGCCCGGGTGACGGACCGCCTCTATGGGAGGGCGACGCGGCTCTTCTACACCCCCCTGATCCGGACCCTGAAGAGGATCCTGGGTTACAACGCGTTCATCGAATACCTCGACAATTTCCGCTACGCCCTCTCCGGCGAATTCGCCTTCGACAGCAACCTGGCCCGGGGAATCCGGATCTCGCCCACCTGGGGGCTGGAGGTCTCCATGCTCAGCGAGGTCTACCAGAAGACCTCGGTCAACCGGATCTGCCAGGTGGAGATCATCGAGAGCTACGAACACAAGCACCAGCTTCTCGCCCGGGACAAGCCGGGAGAGGGGCTGATCCGCATGGCGGCGGACATCGGCAAGGCCCTGTTCCGGGTTTTGAGCCAAGACGGCCTGGTGATGAGCGAGGCCTTCTTCCGGACGCTGATGACGGCCTACATCCAGGAGTCCCGGATCGCGATCGAAAAATACAACGCCCTGGCCGTGCTGAACGGCCTCGCCTACGACCGGCACGAGGAGATCGAGGCGGTGGAGGCCTTCGTCGATTCGCTGAGACTGGCCATCGAGGAGTTCGTCAAGGATCCCGTGGGAATCCCCATGCTCGCGGCCTGGGTCCGTGTCGATGCGGCCATTTTCGACTTTTCGCAGAGGCTCCGGGAAGCCGTGGAGAAGGACAACCGGCAGTCATGGGTCTGAAATGAGCAGGGAATTTCATCCCCATCTCCAGGTCGCCTGCGCCATCATCGAGCGCGACGGCCTCGTCCTGGCGGCCCGCCGGAGCGAAAGGATGAGCATGCCGCGAAAATGGGAGTTCCCCGGCGGCAAGATCCGTCCTGGGGAGGACCCGGAGGCGTGCCTGAAGCGGGAACTGCTGGAGGAGATGGGGATCGGAATCGCGGTGAAGCGGGCGCTGCGCCCCTCCCCGCACGAATACCCCGGCTTTTCAATCACCCTCCACCCCTTCGTCTGCGGTATCTCCTGCGGATCCCTTGTCCTGAACGAACACGAGGCCGTCGCCTGGCTCACGCCCGAGGAACTCTCCTCCCTCGACTGGACCGAAGCGGACGCCCCGGTCATTCGGGCGTACAGGCGGAGCCTCGATCAAGAACCCTCCGCATGAAGGACGGGCGCATCCGTCGGCCGGGCGTGGTCAACCGAGATGCGCCTCGAACCAGGTCTGCAGATCCGCGAACACGCGGGCGCGCTCCGGTTCGTTGAACACCTCGTGGTAGAACCCCTCGTAGACGATCAGCTTTCGGTCGGAAGAGCCGACGGAGTCGTAGAGCATCCTCGCCCCGGCGGGATCGACCAGCCGGTCGTCTCCTCCCTGCACGATCAGAAGCGGCAGCGTGATCCGGCGAGCCTCCGCGAGGAGGTGCTCCATCGCCCCGAGCATCTCGGCGCCGAGCCGCGCCGTCACCTTTCCCCGGCACACCAGGGGATCCGCGAGATAGGCCCGGACAACCGCCGGATCCCGGCTCACCCCCTCCGCATCCAGCGGAACCAGACCGAGCTTGGGCGCCAGAACGGAAAGAACTTTCCCCGCGAGGATCGTCGCCTTCGGGAGATCCCCCGGCGCCTTGACGGCCGGCCCGGAAAGGACGGCCCCCGTATACGCCGCCTGGTGGGAGAGCAGGTGCGTCGCGCCGATCAGGCCGCCCATGCTGTGGCCGACGAGGAAGACCGGGCGGCCCGGTTGCCCACCGCGGATCCGGTCGCAAAAAGTCTTGAGCGGGTCGGTGTAATCCCTGAATCGCTCCACAACCAGCCGCAAGCCCTCGGAACGGCCATGGCCGAGGTGGTCGATCCCGTAGACGGCATAACCCATGGGAACGAATCGCTCGACCAGATTCATGTAGCGCCCGCTGTGTTCCGCCAGTCCGTGGACGACCAGGAGAACCGCCCGGACCTCCCCCTCCGGGAGCCAGGCCTGATGGTAGAGATTGGCCTCCCGGACGCCCCGAAAAAACCCTTCTTCGTGTTTCATGGCTCCCTCCCTTGCCCGCGGCTTCCCCGATCAGGAAGCGCGGTCCCGGTCCGCCGATCCTTTCGCCTTCGCCGAGCACCGGGCCACTTCCATCCCAAACCCCTGATGCCTCTCCCGGATTCATGGCGTTTCCGCTCTTTCCTGTCAAGAAAAATTCCGGTCTGCGGAATCCGGTTTTCATCCCGGGCGATCTCTGATAGAATTCTCAGGATGGCTGCGCACGGCCAGGCGCGGGTCCGCGATCGCGGCGGAAGGATGATCATGAGGCTGAATCAAAAGGAATTCGACAGGGCCGTCCGCAGGGCCTACGGCCGCATCCCGGAGGAGATCCGGGAACGGATGGGAAACGTCGTTCTCTCCGTCCGCAGGCGGCCGACCCGGGAGATGACGGAGGAGGCAGGCTATCCGCCGGGCGAACCGCTGCTCGGTCTCTTCTGGGGGGCCTCCCTCCCGGAGCACTCCTTCTTCTCCCCTCCCCCGACCCATCCCGACACGATCTACATCTTTCAGGAGCCCCTGGAGGAGATGTGCGAAACCATCGGGGAGCTGGAGCGGGAGATTGAGATCACCGTGGTCCACGAGGTGGCCCACTTCCTGGGCATCGGCGAAGAGCGGCTGGAAGAGCTGGGCTACGGGTAAAAGGTCGGCCTTCGCCCTCCGCCGCAAAGCCGCCGCACCCTGAATTCAAAATGCCCGCCGCCCGGGACATTCCCGTGCAGCGGGCATTTCTCTTACCAGCGCCCTTTCGGTATCCCCGCGGGGAAAGCCAGGCAAAGGAGACACCGCCCGTCGATGAACGGGGCAAGATCTGGATTCACAACCCCCGGGGATCGACCGGACGGATCTTCACTTTCGGATATCTGCGTTAGTATCTGCCGCGGCCGCCGCCTCCGCCGCCCCGGTATCCGCCGCCTCCGCCGCCCCGGCCCTGGTCACGGCGCGGCGAGGACGACTCGGTTTTCGGCCGGGCCTCATTCACGCTGATCGTCTTGCCGTCCAGGTCACCGCCGTTGAACTTCTGGATCGCCTCTTTTGCGCCCTCCTCGGTTTCCATCTCCACGAAGCCGAAGCCCCGCGAGACGCCGGAAAACTTGTCCTTGATGATCGACACCGACGCGACCACGCCTGCTTCGGAAAAATTCCTCCGCAGATCGTCCTCGCTTACATTCTGAGACAGATTCCCCACGTAAAGATTCTTGTTCATCTTGCCCCTCCTCCTCGTTTGCGGAATGCTCCCCTGTTCCCCCCGGCGGAAATCGCAACGGGCACGCTCCTCTCGTTGCCGGACGGAAACCTTTCGGAGCATACGGTTTAAGGTTTAATAAAGAAAAGCCGCCGAGACTCTGAAGAGACTGGCGGTTCACCATACGCTTCATCACGTCGATCTTGGAACCCTGCCCGGTCGCCCTTGGACCCGGATGTGGTTCTCCTTACGCCGAACGCCTGGGGAAAGTCAAGCCATTTCTCCAAACAAGACGGAGACCTTCCGGTCCGGCCAGGCGGATCGGACCAGCGCTGCGGCGTACTCCCGGTCGCAAGCCCCGAATTCCTCGCTGACCCCCCAGATCAAGATCGAACCGTCCTCCTCGAAACGGAGGTGCGCGCCCCCCAGTTCGGCCACAAGCGCCCCGGCGAAACCGAGCGCCCGGATCTCCGCCTCCGTGTTCCGGAGGATCTCCCGGTGCCAGAGATCCCCCGAGCGGAGGATCACCCGGCTCTCCTCCCCGACGGTCACCAAAACGAGCAGAATCTTTCCCCGGTATCCCTCCGGCAATGTTACCACCGGGATCCGCGCGGATCGCACCGGCTCCGCAACCATTCGTTTCCTCCTGAGGATCACTGTCCCGGCAAGCGGTCAAAATCAGGAAGCGGAAGCGCTCTTTTTCCGGGACTTGCTGCGGTACATCGACTGGTCCGCCCGCCGCAGGAGGCTGTCGATGTCCTCGCCGTCGGCGGGATAGAGAGCCGTTCCGCTGCTGATCGCGACGGATAAAGCCGTTTCCATGATCTCCATCGGCGTTTCGAAGGCGGCAGCGATCCTTGCCGCGACGTGCTCCGCACTCCCCTCGTCGGCCACCTCGGGAAGCAGGATCACGAATTCGTCTCCCCCGATCCGCGCCACTGTATCCACGTCCCGCAGGACCCTCTTCAGGCGGTCTGCCGCCTCGACGAGCACCCGGTCTCCCGTATCATGTCCGAAACGGTCGTTGATCTCCTTGAACCTGTCCAAGTCCAGCAGCATAACACCGAACCGCGCTTTCTTCCTCTTCGCCTGGGCCAGGATCATCGCCGCCCGGTCGTAGAAAAGAGCCCGGTTGGGCAGGCCTGTCAGGGCATCGTGGTGGGCCAGCCATCGCACCTTTTCCTCGCTCTGCCTCCGCTCCGTAACGTCCCGGACAATTCCCCGGAACCCCACGGGTTTTCCCCCGACATTCCGCACGAGCGACACGGAGGTCTCGACCTCCACCCGCGAGCCGTCCAGACGGACCGCCTCCCAGAGGAGCCCTTTCAGGGATTCGCCGGTGGAGTACACCTTGAAAAAACTCTCCTCCACTTTGGGCCAGTCCTCCTCCCTTGTGTACTGGCGATAGTTCATCCCCAGGAGGGTTTCGCGATCGAGACCGGCGATCTTCAGGAAGGGATCGCTGACAAAGAGGATGTTGCCCTTCAGATCCACCTCGAAGTAACCGTCTTCGATCGTTGCGAGAATCGTCCGGTACCGCTCTTCGCTCAGGCGAAGGGCCTCTTCCTTTTTCTTTCTTTCCGTGATATCCACCGCCGAACCGATCAGGGCCGGCCTGTTCTCGAACTCGATAAAGGCCGCCCCGAAATCGACCGTCTTCACTTCTCCGGACTGGGTCACCAGACGCAGTTCGTACCGCGGAGGCACCGGCTCCCCGCGCTGCCGGGCCAGCCCCCTTGCCCGGACGACATCGCGCATCTCCGGCACGACGATCTCCCAGAATTGGAGCATCTCCAGGTCTTCCATTTCATAGCCGGTGAGTTCGCTGAAGGCGCGATTGATGTAGCGGAACCTCTCCCCCTGAACCAGGAAAATGGCGACCACTGTACTCTCTGTCAGGGCCCGGACCTTCTTTTCGCTATTCAGCAGCTCCTCTGCAATCTCTTTCTTTTCGGTGACGTCCCGGCCGCCGAGAACGGCGCCGACGACCTGCTCCTGTTCATCGAGGATTGTCCTGCCGACGAACTCAAACCAGCGAAAGCGGCCGTCCCGATGCCGGACCCGGTGTTCGGTTTTCTTCTCCCCCGTCATGTCCGTCCGGGTGAGGATGCCGAGGGACCGTTCCAGATCGTCGGGGTGAATGAAATCCGTGACTTTTCTGCCGATCAGTTCCCGGATCTCGTAACCGAGCAGCCTCTTTACCGAGGGGGAGACGAACCCCACCGCCGCCTCCTGGTCCACTTGGATCACGAGGTCCATCATGTTGTCCGTGATCCGCCGGAGCCTCTCCTCGCTCTTCCGGAGGGCGACCTTCGCCGGGGAGGGTTCCGGGAACCCTTCGTTTTCGCTTTTCATCCGCTTTGTTTCGCCCATTGATTCACCAATAACAGGTTTTCTCATACGTGGGACGACCCCTGTGCTCCATTTGAAAATCGCGATTTCTCCGCACGCGGAGATTTTTCTCCGATACGCTTCCAGAATCCGATTTTCAAAGATCCCGGGGTACCCGCATACCGAAGACCCGTTCCCCCGATCCTCAGGGTCGGGGCTGCTGCTGGGTCAGGCAGTGGATCGCGCCGAGCCCCCAGATAAGGTCCACGGCATGGATGC
>JBFYYH010000207.1:0-4484 GCA_041310125.1 Syntrophaceae bacterium
GCGGCAGGGGGATGCGCCGCCTTTCGGCGATCCGCAATTTTCCGCCGGCCTCTTCCACCGCCCGGACGAGGCGCACGTAGGCATGGCCGATGTCGATGCCGACCGTGGCGGTCTTCCCGAGAATGATTCTGGGGGATGAAGGCGAAACGGGCGGCCCGGCGCCGGGGGGAGGCGAACCTCCTGCGGCAGCGGGAGGGGTTTCTCCGTCTTTGCTGCGAATGAGTTTAAGGAGCTTCTCCGTCGAACTGATCTCGTTGACTCGAGCCAATGTCGAACCCCTTTTCTTTCGGCAACCCGAGGAGGTTAAAGCCTCGTTCCTGTTTCCGCATCACGCGCCGCGCCACACCCGGAGAGATCCGGGGAAGGCGGTGATCCGTATGATTTCAAGCCCTTATCGTCCGCTCTTCCCTTTCACCCCATGCGCAGGGAGGGGAAAGATCCGGTCATGCTGACTTTTGGCTTTGTGCAAGGTGGGGCAGGGGGCAATTTCTTTATGGTGCGGCCGCGAACCATCCGTTCGGACACGCCACCCCTTCTGCCGCGCCCACAACTGCCTTCCCTTCCGGATCGCTGCTTCCTTTCCGACCGAAGCGGCCGAAGCCCCTTTGCCTCAGTGGGTGTCAAAACTAACAAACCTCTGGAACGGAGTCAAGAAATATTTTGGAAATAATGGAGCTTACAGGGCATCCCCTTTCCGAATCCTTTGAAAACGCATGATTCCTCTCTTGTGTGCCTTGAAACCAACCAAATGAAAATGGGTCCTCCGCAACCATCCCACCCGCCTACGGCTTGGGTTTCTTCCCCGTGCCGCCCATCTGGGCGATGATGTCCTCCAGCTTCTCGTTTTCGTCGATGACGTATTGAGGGTCATGCCCCGAAAGGTCCTGCGCCTCGATTCCGCGGATCGACGCCATCCCCTCCTCCTGCGCCTGGACAGGCCCCCGGACGGATGGGATCCTGCCCCGGGGATCGGCGCCGGCAAGCAGCGGGGAGACGTAATCGATCTCCGGGGCCGCATCCGTGTCCGCCCGGAAGCTCTGCTGCGGATGGATGAAGGAATCGAGCGTGTTGAGGAACTCGTTCTGATACCGCTCCGTCGTGAACATGCCGTCGTTTCTCCCCGCCTGCATGGCGTTTTCGATCTGGGCGAGCTTGTTGTCGCGGATGATGCTCCTCACCGACTGCGAACCCCGGAGGATCGCGAGGTGGGGCACCCGGAATTTGAGCTTGGGCATATAGATGAGCTGCTGGATGATGATCCACGAGATGGTCGCCGCGAGCTGAACCCGGATCTCGTTCTGCGCCTCCGGGGGGAAGGAGTTGCAGAGACGGTAGATCGCCTCCTCCGCCTTGCCGGCGTGGAGGGAGGCGATCACAAGGTGGCCCGACTCCGCCGCGCTCAGGGTCAGGCGGATCTCCTCCGGGTCCCGGATCTCGCCGACGACGATCACGTCCGGATCCTCGCGGAGGACGTCGAGGAGCCCCTGCTTGTAGGAGGGGACGTGGGCGCCCAGTTCCCGCTGCTCGACGAAGGCCTGCTTCGACTTGTAGCGGAATTCGATCGGGTCTTCCAGGGTGATGATGTGGGCCGGGCGGAGGCGGTTGATCTCCTCGACGACCGACGCCGTCGTGGTGGACTTTCCGCAGCCGGTCGGCCCGCAGATCAGGACCAGCCCCGACTCGACCTCGGCGATCTGCTGCAGGGAGGGGTGCAGGTTCAGCATGGCGATCGAGGGGATCCGCGCCGGCAGGAGGCGGACCGCCATGCTCAGCCCTTTGTTCGTCCGGAAGACGTTCACGCGGATCCGGACGTTCTGGACGGTATAGGCGAAATCGACGGACCAGCGGTCCCGGAGCATCTGAAGCTGGTGCGGCATCAGGATGTCCCGGAGGGTCGCGTCGATCTCCTGGTGGGAGAAGCGCATGGCCTTTTCGGTCACGATGGTCCCGTGCTTGCGGAAGACCAGCGGCTGGTTGCCGGAGATGTGGAGGTCGGAATACCCTTCCTTGGCCGCATTGAGGATCAGATCGTCGAAAACCTTCATACCCTCCCTTGCCTCCTTTACCGGATCTGTTTCTCCTTTTGACCTTTGAACCCAGCGATGTGCGATCCTAACGCCGCTTGTCCCGATTTTCAATAAAAACTTTCGATGGCCCGTTGCCTCACATGAGAAAGTCACCGTGGGGGATTTGGGGAAGGGTAACGTTGCCTCATAAAGAATGTCGCCGGGAGTGGATTGAAATGGCTTGACAGTCGGCGCCGGTTGAATGAATAATCAGACCGCGCCGCCGGACGGAATCCTCCCGTTGCTCCGGAGTGCCGAAGAATGAGGACTCATTTCGGGCCGGGCCGAGTCAGATAATTTCGTGTAATTTCGGGGATAGTATACTTATCTCATTACTCCGGCAGCATGAATGCCCCTATTGTCAATTCAAGCGAAAGCGGGAATCTATGACAGTACTGGATGCCGAATCAAGACAGGCATGACAACCTTTGTCATGTTTACTAGTCCGAGTAATCATTCGTGAATTAAGTTTTCTGTCCCCGAAATGTCCAATGACTCTGGTTTTCAAGCGTAAAGGGATACCATGCTCAAGGTGAAACAGTTCCGCTACGGCGCAGACAACCTCGGCTATCTCGTTTATGGAAGCCATAGCGCTTTTGCCGTCGACGGCGGCGCGGCGGAGGCGATTTTTTCGTTCGCCGCGGAGCGCGGCCTCGGTCTGCGCTTCGTCGCCAACACCCACGACCATGCAGACCATACGGGCGGAAACCAAACCCTGCTGGCGGCCACGGCGGCCCGGTTTCTCCGCCCGGCGGATCTGCTCGACGGCGGTGTGATCGACCTCGACGGGGAGGAGGTCCGGATCCTCCATACGCCGGGGCACACGGAGGACTCCCTCTCGTTTTACACCGGCCAGGCCCTGATCGCCGGGGACACCCTTTTCAACGGGACGATCGGGAACTGCTTCTCGGGGGATCTGGAGGGTTTTTACCGCTCCATCCGGAAGCTCATGGAACTCCCCGGCGAAACGGTCGTTTACGCGGGGCATGACTATGTGAAGGACTCGATCGCCTTCGCCCGGCGGCTCGAACCGGACAACCCGGCGCTCGACGCCTTTCTGCAGCGCTACGACCCGCACCACGTATTCTCGACGCTGGCCGACGAGAGGCAAATCAACCCCTATCTCCGCTTCAACGAGCCGGGCATCGTTTCCCTCCTGGAGAAGCGGGGATTGCCGCGGGCAACGGAATGGGAGCGCTGGCGCTCCCTGATGAGCATCGATTAAATAGGGACAGCGCCCTATTATTTCAACATCTATTTGAGTTCCTGGGCTCTTATGGGAAGTTGGGGACAGACCCATACCCATGAAAATAAACATGCATTTCGTGCACACTGCTAAGGACCGATGACCCTGATTTTAATAGGGCGCTGTCCCTATTTATCCCAAAGCAAGGAGGCTTCATTATGAACTTTCGATTCATCCACAACAACTTCAACGTCCTCGACCTGGAGAAGAGCGTCTCCTTCTACCGCGAGGCCCTCGGGCTCCGGGAGGTCCGCCGGAAGGAGGCCGCTGACGGCAGCTTCATCCTCGTCTTTCTCGGCGACGGCCAGAGCGGCCACCAGCTGGAGCTGACCTGGCTGCGGGACCGGAAGGAGCCCTACAACCTCGGGGACAACGAATTTCACCTCGCGCTCGTGGTGGACGATTTCGCCGCGGCCCACGCCCACCACGAAAAGATGGGCTGCATCTGCTACGAGAACGAAAAAATGGGGATCTACTTCATCCACGATCCAGACGATTACTGGATCGAGATTGTCCCGGTGAGGAAATAGGACAGTCCCCATAATTCCAAGAAAGAAACGCCCATGAAACTGATCTACGCAGCCGACATCCACGGCGCCTTCGAGAAGGTCAAGACCCTCCTCTACGAAACGGTGGCCGACGTCTACGTCCTCTCCGGCGACCTGATCGACATCCCCTTCTACAGCATGGAGACGGCCATCCGCTACCACGAGATCCAGACCTACTTCCACGGCCTGCGGGGGCAGGCGGGGAAGGCCGAGATGACGATCGAGGACTTCGTCGACGAGCTCCTCGAGGTGCCCGACATCGCGGAGGAGATCCAGCGCAGGGGCACCCTCTACCAGCAGTACACGATCCGCGCGCGGCGGGTGATGCAGCAGAAATACAAGGTCCTGGAGAACATCGTCGCCCTGAAGCAAAACTCAAGGCTCTTCTGCCTTCCCGGCAACTACGACATGGACCTGAAGTACACCTCGCTCCACGAGCACGACCTCCACCTTCACTGGTACCAGATCGACACGCTCCGGATCGCCGGCTACGGCGGCGCGGACGTCTGGACGGCCGGGATCCCCGAGCGCTACATCGTCAAGTACGGGGCGGGAATCGGGGTGGACGAGAAGCACAACGAGATGTACCGCTTCTTCAAGGCCGTCAAGCCGGACATCGTCGTC
>JBFYYH010000208.1:0-2801 GCA_041310125.1 Syntrophaceae bacterium
TGACAAAACACCGCATAATCATCTTTTTACGAGGTCATCAAGGTTGAACCGAAGAGGATTCCAGAAAAGGAAAAGTTCGGGAGAGGAACCGCCCTGACGCAGGAACCGGGGACCCTGTCCGATGCGGGCGCCAAAACGGACCAGGAGGTCCGGGAACCGAAGATGTACCGGGTGATCCTACACAACGACGACTACACGACGATGGATTTCGTGGTCGAGGTCCTCATCCGGATCTTCCGCAAGCCGGCGGCGGAGGCGACCCGGATCATGCTCGACGTCCACCGGAAGGGGAAGGGGATCTGCGGGGTCTATACCTACGACATCGCGGCGACCCGGGTGGCCCAGGTGCGCGAGATGGCCAGAACGCGGGAATTCCCGCTCAAGTGTTCCCTGGAGGAGGCCTGAGGGTCCTCAGGGGGTGATGGATCATGAAGATCAGTGAAAATCTAAACCGGATCATCATGGCCGCCTATGCCGAGGCCAACGTCCGGCGGCACGAGTTCATCACGCCGGAACACCTCCTCTACGCCTCCCTCTTCTTTGACGAGGGGAAGGAGATCATCATCCATTCCGGCGGCGATCCGGACCGGCTGAAGAAACTGCTCGAGAAGCACCTCGATGCGGCCGAAACGATCGCCACCGCGAACCGCGCCATCCAGTCCCTGGGGTTCCAGAGCGTCCTGGAGCGCGCCGCCTGGCACACCTCCTCCGCCCAGAAGGAAATCCTCGAATTGGGGGACGTCCTCGTCTCCATCCTCGACGAAAAGGAGTCCCTTGCCGCCTTCTACCTGCAGAAGCAGGGGATCAGCCGGATGGCCCTGCTCAACTACATCTCGCACGGCGTCTCGGTCCTTCCCGGAGACGGCGGAGGAGCGAAGCCTCAGCCGGGGGTCCGGGTCGGGGAAACGGTCCGCGAGACCCGGGAGGACGGGGGAAAGTTCCTTCGCGCCTTCGCGACGGAGCTGACCGATCCGGCGAAGATCGCCGAGAAGGACCCGCTGATCGGCCGGGAGGAGATCCTCTCGCGGACGATCCAGGTCCTCTGCCGCCGCTTCAAGAACAATCCGGTTCACGTCGGAGAGCCGGGCGTGGGAAAGACCGCGATCACCGAGGGGCTCGCCCGGATGATCGCCGAGGGCCGGGTGCCGAAGAAGCTGGCCGGGGCCAGGATCTTTTCCCTGGACATGGGGGCGGTCCTCGCCGGGACCCGCTTCCGGGGGGACTTCGAGGAGCGGCTGAAAAAGGTCCTCGCCGAACTGCAGAAGCAGGAAGGGGCGATCCTCTTCATCGACGAGATCCACAACGTCGTCGGCGCCGGGGCCGTCTCCGGGGGATCGATGGACGCCGGGAACATCCTCAAGCCCGCCCTTTCCTCCGGAAAGCTCCGCTGCATCGGCTCGACGACCTACGACGAATACCGCAAGCACTTCGAAAAGGACGGCGCCCTCTCCCGCCGCTTCCAGAAGGTCGAGGTCCCCGAACCCTCGGTCGACGACACCTTCCTGATTCTCCAGGGGATCCGGGAGAAGTACGAGGAGTACCATGAAGTCCGCTACGCGGAGGGGAGCCTGCGCGCCGCCGCCGAGCTTTCCGACCGATACATCGGCGACCGCCACCTGCCCGACAAGGCGATCGACGTGATCGACGAGGCCGGCGCATTCGCCTCGATGAACCGCGGGGACGATCTCCTCGAGCGGGCGGAAATCGGGCTCCGCGAGATCGAGGCCGTCGTCGCCCGGATCGCCAGGATCCCGGAGAAGAGCGTTTCCTCGACGGAGGTCGAAAAACTCCGCGAGCTGGAGACAGCCCTCAAGGCCCGGATCTTCGGGCAGGAGGAAGCCGTAGAAAGGGTCGTGGAGGCGGTCAAACGGTCGCGGGCGGGTTTCCGCGAACCGAACAAGCCGGTGGCATCGCTCTTGTTCGTCGGGCCGACGGGGGTCGGGAAGACCGAACTGGCCCGGCAGCTGGCCGAAACGATGGGGGTGGCGCTGCTCCGCTACGACATGAGCGAGTACCAGGAAAAGCACACCGTGGCGAAGTTCGTCGGGGCGCCCCCGGGCTACGTGGGCTACGAGGAGGGGGGGCTCCTCACCGAGGCCATCCGGAAGAACCCCCACGCCGTCCTCCTGCTGGACGAGATCGAGAAGGCCCACGCCGACATCTTCAACACGCTCCTGCAGGTGATGGACTACGCGACGCTCACCGACAACAACGGCAAGAAAGCCGATTTCCGCAACGTGGTTCTGCTGATGACCTCCAACGCCGGGGCGAGGGAGATCGGCCGGCAGACGATCGGCTTCGAAGGACAGCCCATCAACCGGGACGCGGTCTACCAGGCCCTGGAGAATACCTTTTCGCCCGAATTCCGGAACCGCCTGGACGGGGTCGTCAACTTCCAGTCTTTGACGGACGAGGTCGTCCTGAAGATCGTCAGGAAGGCGATCGGCGAGTTCTCGGCGCAGCTCAAAGAGAAAGGGGTCCGGCTCACGGTCACGGACGCCTGCTGCGAATGGCTTGCCCGGAGAGGCTACTCCCTTGAGTTCGGCGCACGGGAGATCGCCCGCCTCATCCAGGACAAGGTCAAGCGCTTCTTCGTGGACGAGGTCCTCTTCGGCCGTCTCCGCGAGGGAGGCGATGCCGCGGCCGACATCGAGAACGACGACGTGGTCATCCGGGTCACCCATGCCGGTCTATCGACTTCCTGAAGCGATCCTTTTCCCTCCGGTTGAGCGGGCGGAGGACACCGGCCGCGTCAAGCGGTTTTCGATCGTGATCCCCGTCCTGCACGAGGAGGAGGAGCT